>CAZMXI010000004.1:62373-63788 GCA_964570205.1 uncultured Tepidisphaeraceae bacterium | reverse complement strand
AGTGTTGGATTGGCGAAATTGTATCAAACGTACCAACCTGGCGCGCCGGACCCTCTGGGTCGCTTCCTGTCCGGGCCGCTTGCGTGGTTGGCCGGGCAGCGGGTATCGTCTTCCCGTTGGCCCTTATCCAGGAGTGACCCACATGATGCATCGTTGGCTGCCGATGGTCCTGTTCGCGCTCACAACTCCGTGTCTGCTTCATGCGGCCGACGGGCCGGTGCAGGGAAGCCGGAAGATTCCGGTGATTCTTGATACCGACATCGGCGACGACATCGACGACACCTGGGCATTGGCGATGCTGCTGCGCAGCCCTGAAGTGGATGTAAAGCTGGTGGTGGGGGATTACTACAAGGCCCAGTATCGCGCCAAGCTCATCGCCAAGCTGCTCACGGCGGCCGGGCGGACCGACATCCCCGTAGGCATTGGCCTGAAGCGAGGAAACGAAGGCGGCGCGCAGTCCAAGTGGATTGAGGGGTATGACCTGAAGAGCTATGCCGGCAAGGTGCACGAGGATGGCGTGCAGGCGATCATCGACACGATTATGGCCAGCAAGGAGCCTGTCACTCTGATTGCCATCGGCCCGCTGCCCAATGTCGCCGAGGCTTTGAAGCGCCAGCCGGAAATCGCGAAGAAGGCCCGCCTGGTGGGCATGCACGGCAGCGTGCGAATGGGCTATGGCGGCAATGCTCGCAAGATCGACGCCGAGTACAACGTCAAGTGCGATGCCAAGGCATGCCAGGCAGCCTTTACCGCGGCCTGGGAGATCACGATCACGCCGCTGGACACCTGCGGCATCGTGCATCTGCGCGGGCCGAAGTATGCGAAGGTTCGGGACTCCAAGGATCCTCTGGCGGCCGCGGTGATCGCGAATTACCGCATCTGGGCCGAGCACAACAAGAACGCCAGGCAGGCGGATTCGGCCAGCTCGACGCTCTTTGACTGCGTGGCGATCTACCTGGCTTTCTCCACCGACCTGCTGACGATGGAGCGGCTGGGCATCTGGGTGACGGATGACGGCCTGACCCTGATCGATCCGCAGCGCAAGCCCATGAACGTCGCCACGAAATGGAAGGACATGGGGGCGTTCGAAGATCTGATGGTCGAGCGGATTACGGGCTCGGCCGCCAAATAGACCCGCGCGGTCGCTTCATTCGACGCGCCATTCGAGGATGCCGCCCGAGACCTCGGGCTGGAGCCGCACCTGCAGCCGGATTGACCGGATCGATACCGGATCGAAGGTGGCGCGGTTGAACTTGTCCTTTGCGGTGCCGTAGCCGGAGGCGTTGGGGACCGGCTTCCACTGCTCGCCATCCTTGTACAGGACCTGCCAGCTTGCAGGCACACGGCAATGGCCGGTGCCGGTGTCGTCGAACCAGTAAACCTCGACGGCCTTGACCGTGCGCGGCTTGTCGAAG
>CAZMXI010000004.1:0-62355 GCA_964570205.1 uncultured Tepidisphaeraceae bacterium | reverse complement strand
CCCATTCGGTCGTTCCTTTGTGGTTCCACCAGGTGAATCGCGGGATATCGCGGTCGCCGGAACTGGCCGGCACGATGCCGTCATCCAGGGCGGCGGTGCTGTCGCCTTCAAAGCAGTGGGAGGCCGGGTGGCTGCGGGCGCTGACCGGCACTTTCCATTCGTGAGCGCTGGCCGAATCGGACACGACCGGAAAGGCGCTGATTCGCAGGCGGGCAGCGCCCATCGGAATCAGCGTGACCGTTTCCACCGGCTCGGTCGTCTTTGCCGGGCTCTGCTGCAGCACGTTGACCAGGCCGTTCCGGTCGAGAGTCCACTGCGGGATCTTCCGGGCTTTGGCCTTGATTTCGATGGGATTGGTCTGGTGCGTGAATGGCTGGGGCGCCAGGGGGCCGGGCTTGCGGATGACCTCGAAGCCCGCTGTCGGGTTCTTCTCGTCGATCACCAGGCCATAGTTCCACGGCGTGGAAGGCAACACCTCCCACTCGGGGAAGTCCTTGTGGCGGTTGCCGTAGGATTTCCACTCCTCGCCGATCTTCAGCGAGAACGTCAGCGGGCCGTAATCGACGGAGACGGCGTTCTTGTTCTTCGCCCAGGTGCGCACCGAGAGGCGCATCGGCAGTTTCAGGACGATGCTGTCGCCGTCGGCCCAGTTGCGGCCGATGCGGATATAAGACAGTGGCGTGGGCTTGGCGTCGACGGCCTGGCCATTGATGGAAGCCGAGGCATTGTCGCACCAGCGCGGGATGCGCAGGTAGAGCGGGAACCGCGCGGGCTTGGCCGTCCAGACCTTGAGGTTAACCTGGTCAGAATAGGGATAGTCGGTCTCCTGCGTGATCCGGATCATCTGCCCGGCCTTGCCGACGCGGGCGGTGACAGTGGATGCGGCGTAGAGGCTGGCGCACAGGCCCTTGTCCAGGGTCGCCAGCCACAATTCCTGGGCGTAATAGGGCCAGCCGTGGGCGACATTGTGCTGGCAGCAGCGGTACTTTTCGAAAGCGCTGTAAGAGAACATGTCGCCGCCATTCTGGATGCCGGGGGCCTTGCTCTGCCGGTCGAGCTGCGGCTGGTTGGCGCTGGTGAGATAGTGCAGCGCCTTCTGGTCGGGCGTCATGGAGGCGGGGAAGGAATTGAAGGCGACTTCCTCGCAGCGATCGGCCCAGAGCGGGTCGCCGGTGATCTTCGTGAGCATCTCGAACGAGTGCATGAACTCGACCATGGAGCAGGTTTCAGCGCCCTGACGCGGGTCGTCATAGCCTTTGCGGGCGTTCTCATCAGCGCCGAACATGCCGCCGGGCATCTGGCCGTACAGGCTCATCACCTTGTCGTAGTTGCGGTAGGCGGCCCGGGTGTTTTTGGGATCGCGGCTCTGCATGGCATAAATGGCCGGCTCGCGGAAGCCCTGGGTGATGTTCACGCCGTGCCAGTTGACGACATCCTGATCCCAGCGGGCGGTGCAGCGGTGGATCTTGTGGGCCAGGTCCAGCAGCCATTTGTCGCCGGTGCGGTTATAGAGCCAGTAGACGCTTTCGAGGTTGTCGCCGGCACGGAGGTCCGGCCAGTAGCCGACGATGAAGTCCTTCTCAGGGAAGTTGAGCTGCCAGCGGAAGTAGCGGGTCATGAAGGGGATGATCCGCTGGTCGCCGGTGGCCTCGTGGTACGACTGGACGATGTTGAGCACCAGCATATTGGGCCAGAAATCGGGCTTGCCGCCGGTGCCATCCTTGTCCTTATCAAGGCTCGTGAGCAATTCGCGCGGGCCGAACCAGCCATCCTCTCGCTGGGTGGCGAGGATGGCGTCGATCCACTTGCGGGTGGCGCGCTGGATCTCGGGGTTCTTCAGGACGTGGCCCAGGTCGCCATAGCCCTTGAGCCAGTAGGGCATTTCCTCCCAGCCGGAATGGCCAGCGCCCTTGGGGTCGGCCCAGGAGTTGCCTTCCATGTTGCACCAGCGGGAAAGCTCGGGCAGGCGGCCGGCCATTCCCTGGGCTTCGAGGGTGAGCATCTGGCGCAGCCAGCCTTCGGGCTCGATGCTGCCGATGGGCAGCTTGACGAGCGGGCTGGTCGCCAGCGGCGCGCGGTTGGCGATGTAGAGCGATTCGCCCTGCGCGGGCGGCGACTGGACAATGGTCACCCGCTGCGACTTGCCGGAGCAGCCGAAGGTGAGCAGCATCGCAAAGGTGACGATGATGGAAAGCGATTGGCGCATGCCGGGAATATAGCTCAGGACGTTGCCATGATGAAGCCGGCGGCGAGAATGGGGCGGGGTACAGAGACAGAAGGAAACGGCTATGCGTGAACGGGTGTTTGCCAGCGACAACTATGCGGGGATCTGTCCGGAAGCGTGGGCGGCCATGGAGCAGGCCAACCGTGGCCACGTGCCGGGCTATGGCGATGACGTCTGGACCGCCAGGGCGTCAGACCTGATCCGCCAGGTCTTCGAGACCCACTGCGAGGTCTTCTTCGTCTTCAACGGCACGGCCGCCAATTCGCTGTCGCTGTCGCACCTGTGCCAGAGCTATCACAGCATCCTCTGCCACGAGCTGGCGCACATCGAGACGGATGAATGCGGCGCGCCGGAGTTCTTCTCCAACGGCACGAAAATTCTGTTGCTGGGCGGGGAGGATGGGAAGATCGCCCCGGCCGCCATTGAGCGAGCGGTCATGCGCCGCACCGACATTCACTATCCCAAGCCGCGCATCGTGAGCGTGACGCAGGCGACGGAGGTGGGGACGGTCTATACCCCCGATGAACTGGACCGCATCGCCGCGATGGCGCGCAAGCTCGGCCTGAGGCTGCACATGGACGGCGCGCGGCTGGCGAATGCGATCGCATCGCTGGGGGTTGCGCCCAAGGAATTGACGTGGAAGGCGGGGATCGAGGTGCTGTCGTTCGGAGGCACCAAGAACGGCGGCCTGATCGGCGAGGCGGTGGTGTTCTTCAACATCGACCTGGCTCACGAGTTCGAGTACCGCTGCAAGCAGGCGGGGCACCTCGCGTCCAAGATGCGCTTCCTGTCGGCCCCGTGGGTGGGCATGCTGACCGGCGATGCCTGGCTGAAGCACGCTCGACACGCCAACCATATGGCCGCATTGCTGGAGAAGCGGTTGCTGGAAATCGAGGGCGTCAGGACGCTCTTCCCGCGCCAGGCGAATTCGGTCTTCGTGCAGCTTCCGGATGGTGCTGCCGAGCGTATGCACGAATTGGGATGGAAGTTCTACACGTTCATCGGCGCGGGCGGGTGCAGGTTCATGTGCTCGTGGGATACGCAGGAGCAGGATATCCAAGACTTTGTGGCCGACTTGCGACAGGCGATGCCCGGGCGGCGGAAGCAGCCCGATTGATCATGGGACAGAGGGCAAGCGCGCCGCCTGCGCCACCTCAGCGCTGATCTTTGCCTGGTCCGTAAGGCCTTGCGCGGCCTGCGGAATCGACCCCAGCGTCAGTGTCAGAATGACCGACATCGCGACCGCGCCCATCACCGGCCACTGCCGCGGCCGCGTTTGGATGCTCTGTAGCGGGGCGACATCGCCTGACGGCATCTCCAGCGAGACGGGTTCCGGCCGCAGGAAAAGACTGGCGACGATCCGCAGATAATACGCTGCCGAGATTGCCGCATTGACCACAATCAACACCACTAGCCAGTACATCTCGGCCGTCAGCGCGGGGCGGATGAGCATCAGCTTGCCCAGAAAGCCGACGGTCAGCGGAATCCCGATCAGGCTGAAGCAGGTGACAGTCATCGCCAGCCCCAGCGCCACGTGCTGGCGGCCCTGGCCGGCCAGATCATCGAATGTCTCGGCCGATTCATACCCTTGCCGCGATGGCAGCAGCATCAGCACCCCGAAGGCGGCCGAATTCATCACCCCGTAAGCCGCCAGGTAGAACAGGATTCCCTGGATGGCCTGCTGCCCAGCGCCGGCGAGCGCCGCCGCTCCCGCTAGCATGTAACCGCTGTGTGCGATCGAGCTGTACGCCAGCACGCGTTTCACGTTGTTCTGCAGCAACGCCAGCACGTTGCCGACGAACATCGTCAGCACGGCCATTACCCACAGCAGGGACACCAGCCTTTCAGGCAGCACAAAGCCGTCGCCCCCGACGGCCAGCAGCAGCTTGACCAGGGCGACGAACCCCGCGGTTTTCGGCACAAACGCCAGGAACGCCGTCACCGGCGTCGCCGCGCCTTCGTACACATCGCCGGCGTAAAAATGCAGCGGGAACGAGGCCATCTTGTATGTGAACCCGATCAGCACCATCAGCACCGCGAACAGATGCCAGCTCGGCAACGTCCCGTTCTGGCGCGTGGCGGCCTGAAGCGATTCACCGATCTTCGTGAGATTCACCTGCCCGGTAACGCCATAGAGGTAGCTGAACCCGAACAGCATGATGGCCACCGACATCGCGCCCAGGAAGAAATACTTGACGCCCGCCTCCTGCGCCAGCAGGTTGGGGCGTGACATGGCCACCATCACGTACGTGGGAATGCTCACCAGCTCCAATGCCAGGAACAAGACAATCAGGTCGTTGGCTATCGCCGTCAGCATCAGTCCCGCGGTCGAAAGCAGGAATAGCGCGAAGAACTCGCCGGCCTCTTCGCCGAAATGCAAAGCGGAATTCCCGGTCTGCTCGGCGTTTGTCGGCCACGCCAGTAGCAACAGGATGACCGCGATGGCGCCGGTGAGAATCCGGATGTAATAGGCGAAGGCGTCGATTCGCACGCTGCCCGTCAGTGAATCGACCAGGGGCTGCTCGGGTCGGCCGGCATGCCACTGCATGGCCAGCGCCGCCACCAGGGCCGCCATTGCCACGAATGGCGCTGCCCGCCGCATTGCGCGCTGTCCCGACATGCCCATGAAGAACAACAGGCAGGCGAAACCGGCCAACACCAGCTCGGGATTCAGAATGGAAAGCAGGTCGGTCATCATACGCGCATCACGGGTTCGTCGTCTCGGCCATGCGTGTTGCCGCCACCGGGGTCGCCGTTGTCGCCATCGCCTGGCCGTCCATGTTCGGGGGAGTCATCCGGCCGGTCAGCATCTGCTGAATCGGCGGCTCGATGGGTTTCAGCACGACATTGGGCGCTATGCCCAGGAGAACCACCGCCAGCGCCAACGGCGTCAACACGCCGATTTCGCGGGCGTTCAGATCCCTCGGCAGAGACCCGCGCGAATACTGGCCATGCCCGGCATCCTGCTCCGGCGTCTTCAATGGTCCGAAGATCACGCGGGCCGTCATGTGCAGCATGTAAAGCGCCCCCAGCACTACCCCGATCGCGGCGATCGCGCCGATGATCCTGCTGTTGATCAGCGCGCTGGAGCTGAACGCGCCAAGGATCGTCAGAAACTCCGAGACAAAACCGTTCAAGCCAGGCAGCCCGATGCTGCTCAGCACAAAGAGCACGAAGAAAAACGCCAGGACCGGCATCCGCCGCCCAAGGCCCGACAACTCGTTGATGTCCCGCGTGTGGTAGCGGTCGTAGATCATCCCCACCACCAGGAACATCGCCCCGGTGGACAGGCCGTGGTTGATCATGTACAGCACGGACCCCTGCACGCCGATCGCGTTCAGAGCCGTCAACCCCAGCACACAGAACCCCAGGTGCGACACCGAAGAATAGGCCACCAGCTTTTTGATGTCCTGCTGCACCCACGCCGCCAGTGCGCCGTAGATGATCCCGATGAGGCTCAGGATTGCCACCAGCATGATCATCCATCGAAGCGCCAGCGACCCTGCGGCCCCGACGAAGGCAATCGGCACCACGAACACCAGCAGCCCGTACGTCCCGAGCTTCAGGAGCACGCCTGCCAGGATCACCGAGCCGGCCGTCGGGGCTTCGGTGTGCGCCAGCGGCAGCCACGTGTGCAGCGGAAACAGCGGCACCTTGACCATGAACCCGACCAGCAGCCCCAGCGACACCAGGATCAGCGATTGCCCCGTCAGGCCGCCGCCGGCGACATCCTGTGACCGCCGAACCAGCGTGTCGATGTCGAAATGCTCGTATCTCAGCCCCAGGTAGATGATGGCGGCCAGTGTGAACACCGAGCCCGCGAACGTGGACAGGAAGAACTTCCCGGCCGCGTAGCGCCGCTGCGGACCGCCCCAGATGCCGATGATGAAGAACATCGGCACCAGCGTCAGCTCGAAGAAGACATAAAACAGCAATGCATCCCGTGCCATGAACACCCCCAGCATCGCCGACAGTAGCGCCAGCATCCAGGCGTAATACTCCTTCTGCCGCTGACGGATGCTGTCGAAGCTGGCCGCGATGGCCAGCGGCTGCAGGAATACCGTCAGTATGATGAGCCAGAAACTGATCGGCGTGATCGCCAGACGCAGGCGGAATCCAATTTCGCGGATGCCGCCCAGGTCCGCCTCGAACCGTCCCGCGCCCAGGATATTCCAGCCGAACTGCCCTGTGTCCGGATTCACGAAAGCGCCGTACCCCAGCAGCGCGCCCAGCCCCATGCAGAGCAGCGAGGCGCCCAGCGCGACAGCGCGGGCCGAGCGTTCCGTGACGAACGCGCACGCAATCGCCCCGATGGCCGGCAACAACAGGAGGATGACAAGGGTCAGTTCCATGTCTTGGCGTTAGAATACGAAGATCACCAGCAGCACCAACGCGATCGCCAGAACCATCGTTACGGCGTAACCCTGGAGCGACCCTCGCTGCGTTGTCAGCTTCAATCCGAAACCGAAGACCTGCGGTATGAAGCTGACGGTCCAGATCAGGCCGTCGATCACCATTCGATCCACAGCGAAGAACGCGCGGCCCAGTCGCCGCAGCGGCTCGACGAGACCGTACTGGTATATCTCGTCCACCCAGTACTTGCGCTCCAGCACGTGGACGATGCCCGGAAAGCGCGCCGCCAGACGTTCGGCGCGAGATCGCTCTTTCAGGTGCATCAGGTATGCCAGCAGAATGCCCAGGAGGGCAATCAGAATGCTGGCGACCATCAGGTTTGTGTGCGATTCGGCCGGCATGTCCGCCGGTGGATGCTGGCCGAACATCAGGGGGTTCAGTGCCAGGTTGCCGTCGCCGCCCATGGCCTTGTACACCAGCGCGAAAGACGGGCTGCCTCCAAGGAAGTTGCCCAGTCCGTGCCACCAAGGCGTGTTGAGGAATCCCGCCAGTACAGCGCCGATCGCCAGAATTCCCAGCGGGATCATCATGCTGGCCGGCTCATGGCTGTGCGAGTGGTCGTGGGCGTGGCCATGTGATGAATCCGGCGCCGGCGGCACCAGGGTCGGCCCCTGAAACACCCGGAAGTAGAGCCTGAACGTGTAATACGCAGTCATCAACGCGGTGAAGAGCATGATGATGCCCAGCACCGGCCCGGTTACGTGCCCGCGGATGCGGTCGAACGAGGCGATGACGATTTCATCCTTCGACCAGAAGCCCGAAAATGGAATCATCCCCGCCAGTGCGAAGCACCCGGCCAGGATGAACCAGTTCGTCCATGGCAGCACCCGACGCACGCCGCTCATCTTCCGCATGTCCAGTTCGCCGGCCATCGCGTGCATCACGACGCCCGACGACAGGAACAACAGCGCCTTGAAAAACGCATGCGTCACAAGGTGAAACACCGCCGCCACCGGCGCCAGGACCGCTGCGCCAACGAACATGAACCCGAGCTGGCTGATGGTCGAGTACGCGAAGACCTTCTTCAGGTCGTACTGGCGCAGGGCGATGCTCGCCGCGAAAATGGCCGTGAACGCCCCGATGATCGCGATGGTGATCATCGCGTAGCCGTTCAGGAAGAACAGCGTGCTGCAGCGGACGATCATGTACACGCCCGCGGTCACCATGGTGGCCGCGTGGATCAGCGCACTGACCGGCGTCGGCCCTTCCATCGCGTCCGGCAGCCACACATACAACGGGAACTGCGCGCTCTTGCCGAAAGCGCCGAGCATCAGCAGGAACGGAATCCAGAGAACCCCCGTCTGCATCGCCGGCGACATGGCCGACAACGGGCTGGATGCCTGTGTCGCCTGCACCAGGGCGCCCGGCGCATCGCTGGTCCCGAAGAAGCTGACCGTGCCAAACGTCACAAAGATCAGCATGATGCCCAGAGCGAAACCGAAGTCGCCAACGCGATTGACCAGGAATGCCTTCTTGGCGGCCTCCCGGGCGGCCGGCTTCTCGTAGTAATAGCCGATAAGAAGGTAAGAGCTGAGCCCCACGCCTTCCCATCCGAGGTACAGCAGCACGAAGTTGTCGGCCATCACCAGGATCGTCATCATGAAGACGAAGATCCCCATGAACGCGAAGAACCGGAAGTACCCCGCCTCGCCGCGCATGTAGCCCTTGGAAAAAACGGTGATCAGGAAACTGATTCCGGTCACCACGCAGAGCATCACCGCCGTCAGCGGGTCAAGGAAGAAACCGACGCTCGCGCTGAACCCGCCGGCGCCGATCCATGTATAGATCGTCCGTCCGGCGGAGTGCTCGAACGCCTTTTCCCATTCGCCGGCCTGGACCGAGACTGCCTGCGCCTCGGTCTGCCCATGACTTGCCTGATGGTGGGATGACGCGCTGTGTCCGATCATCTGCACCAGAAGCACGATGCTCAACACAGCGCTCGCGCCCGCGCCAATCCAGATCGGCCAGTGCGATTGGCCCTTCAGCCAGCGCGCGCCGAAGAACCCGGCCACCGCCGCCCCCAGAAGGGGCAGCAGGGGAATCAGCCATGAATATTGGACCGCGAACAGATCTGACATGGGCCAGTTTCCCGTTGCCGGTTCTTTCTGACAACCTATCCTTTCAAATCCTGCCATGCGTCGGCATCAAGGGTATGGCGGTGCCGGAACAGCAGCACCACCAGGCCCAGCGCCAGCGACGCCTCCGCGGCCGCGATCACCAGCAGGAAGAGCACGAAAGCCTGCCCGTGCAGGTTCATATGATAGCGACCGAATGCGATCAGGTTGATCGCCACGCCCTGGAACATCAACTCTGTGCACAGGAAGATGATGATCAGGTTCCGCCGCGTCACAAAACCGATCAGGCCGATGACAAAGAGCATCCCGCCCACCGCGAGAAACCGCTGCAATGTCTCCAGGGGCAGTTCCTGCATCGGTCAAGCCTCCGGGTAAGCCTTGGCCTGCGGGTTGCGCGTGCCGGTGATTGGGATCGAATGCGGATCATCACTGGGCGGCGTGCCAGGCAGACCCATCTCCCTGGCGGAGTCGCTTGCTTCGCCCGGCACCCGCACATGCGGTGGCGAAATCGCGTTCACTCGTCGTCGGGCGATGATCACCGCGCCTACCATGGCCAGCGTCAGCAACACCCCGGCCAGTTCCAGCGAAATCGGCTGCTGCGTGAACAGGTGCGCGCCCACTTGCTTCACCGTTCCAGGGACCGCATTGACATCGGCTGCTCGTTGGGGCATGCCCGCGACGGCCCGGCCCTCGTCGAAAATCAGGAACAGCAGCACGCCCATGAGCAGGAACCCCGCCGCCGATGCCAGCACGGGCTCCCGGCTGATTCGGTCATACTCTGCCCCGCCCGTCGCGTGTTCCGCGCTCGCCTGCGGACTCTGTGCCTGGGAAGCCAGCATGATCACGAACACGTAGGTGATCAGGATCGCGCCGGCGTAGATCAACACGAGTGCCGCCGCCATAAACTCAGCCCACAACAACACAAACAGGCCCCCGCTGGCGACCACCGTCAGTATGAAGTACAGAGCCGAATACACCGGTTTCTGGTGGGTGATCACCCGCACCGCACTCATGATCGCAACTGCTGAAAAGAGCCAGAAATATGCCTCACCCGAACTGCCGGCTGCCGTGCCAAGTGAGTGAATCAGGACTGCTGCGAACACCAGCAGTGCCAACAGCAACAAAGCACCCCCGATCGTTCGGACCGCCCGCTCCCGCCGGCCTGGCAGCGCCAGCACCGTTCCGATGCCGGCCACAACGCACAGAATCAGGATGACAATCGGCGGCAATGACATTGTGAACGACACGAGCTGATGCCCGCAACTGCAATGCGCTCGCTCTGCGGCCCTCATAGGCCGGACGGAGCGCAGCACATCCTTGGCGCTCCGCAAGTGTAATCTCGGCGACAACTTCGCGAGAACGACCAACTCGAGTCGGCCGCCCACTCATTGAGCGAATGAGTCTATGGACGCCCGTCGGGGTTTGCAAGAAGGCCCGTGATGCATTTCACACACCATGCAATTGCCGGTGGATCCGACGATGCCCCAAGACGATACCGGCTTGCTCCATGACGCCGCGGGGCGTACCCCGTCTTGTCGCAAACAAGACACCTGTTGAACTGGGCAGGCACTCGACCCGCGACGAACGCACCGCCGTCGCGCCGAAGCCACGGCGTTCCATCGCGTAACCTGAATGTTGACATGGCAAAGACTCAACTGGCGGGGTTCTTCGGCGGATCGTCGAACTCATCGCCACGGAAGGTGTTTCCGAGATAGGCCGCTCGGACGATGGGATCGTTGATGATCTCGCGGGGCGTGCCTTCCTTGATCTTCTTGCCTTCGTCGATGATCAAGGCGCGATCGCACACCTTGAGGGTCTGAGGCACGTTGTGGTCGGTGATCAGCACGCTCTTGCCGAATTCGAACTTAAGTCGTCTGACTTCGCGTTGGAGGTCTTCCACGGCGATAGGGTCGACCCCGGAGAACGGCTCATCCAGCAGGATGAGCTTAGGCTCGGTGCACAGGGCGCGGGCGATTTCAAGTTTACGTCGCTCGCCTCCGCTGAGGGTGCCGGCCTTCTGGCTCTTGAGCTTGAGCAGGCCGTACTGATCCAGGAGTTTCTCGGCTCGGAGGTTGCGCTCGGAACGGCGGAGATTGCGTGTCTCAAGGATTGCCTGGAGATTCTGCCAGACCGTGAGATTACGGAAATCAGATCGTTCCTGCGAGAGATAACCGATGCCGCGCCGGGCTCGCTTGTACATGGGTAGATGGGTGACATCCTGGCCATCGAAAGCGACAGCCCCGGAGTCCGGCCGAACCATGCCCATGATCATGCGGAAGGAGGTCGTCTTACCGGCGCCGTTTCGGCCAAGGATGCCGACAATCTCCTCCTGATGCAGGACGAAACTGACGTCATTGACGACGATTCGGCCGCTGTAGGACTTGACGAGCTTGGTGGTTTCAAGAAGGTTCATGCGGGTGTACTGAGGTTGTTGGGGCGGGCGAAGCCCGAGTGCGTAGTCTCGCTGCCGGGCCGTGAAAATCAAGGTCTCGGGGTGTCTGTGGAGAAGCTGTGGACAAGCCATCGCGAGCGTTTCGCTCCTTTGGCGATCCAAGGCGGGCCGGATTGAGGAATGATGGCTTAGTGTGGATATGGACTTAAATGAAAAGGTGGCGTTAATCTCCATAAGACTTTATTGGAAAATGATTTGTGTGGATCCTAATGGACGCGGATCGGGTGAATGTGAGGTTTGGGGTATATGGGCAAGAGGGGGCTTATCGGCGGGCGGGTAGGGGATATCAGGATGCGAACAAGTGAGGATTAGGCTAAAGAGATTGTGGATAACTGGCGGAATGGTGCAAAAAGGGGGCATCGACAGTTGTGAATGCCGGGCTCTCGTTTCGCACCGCGCAAGTGCGGAATGGCGGGGTGGTCAGCGGCAATAGGTGTTGAGAGAATCGCTTATGTTGTATTTCATATATTAACTCTGTTATAGTTGGCGGTGCTTGCCGTTCAGGGCGCATTCGTGGGTACGGTCGGCGGCGGGCAAAGAAGCGGGCATCCGGGCCGCAGATTCACTGTCTTTAGCGACACCTCATTTTTCAGGGTTCGGAAAGGATTGGGTAGCTATGCCCATGGGGAAGGTCAAGTGGTTCAATGATCAGAAGGGCTACGGCTTCATCACTCCCGACAACGGAAGCGGCGATGTGATGGTTCACCATTCGGTGATCGAAGGCCAGGGTTTCAAGACGCTGGACGATGGAGAGGTCGTCGAGTTCGAGGTGGAGAAGGGGCCCAAAGGATTGAAGGCCACACGCGTTCGCCGAATGAGTCCGACGAAGGTCTAGGGCGACACTCACGATACCGGGCATCGCAGCGCCTTTTTTGAGGCGATGGTTGCGTTCTGGCCCCAATTTTCTGCCGTCAGGTCCACTTGGCGCCCCGGCACAGCGCTGGCGCGTGCCGGAGACGGGCGCAGCGGAGCTGGATGACAAGGGCGGAATTATGTACGGCTCGCATTGCACGAGCGGGCAGGCTTTCAGGGTCGGATTCCGGCTATAGCGGGAGTGAGACGGAGGTCGCGCTGCCGGGCGCGATCGGGTTTCTTGCCCGGGAACTGGGTCGCTGTAGAGCCGGCCGCGCGGCTATAGCCGTCCGGCCTTGTTGCCGTTGGTTCTTTCGGGCAAGTCAGGGTCCATGCCGCGCTCGATCATCGCCATGCGTTCCTTGTGCTTGATGTGCATGCGGAACATGGTCACGGCGGACTGGCACGCGGTGACGGCGATGATCATCACCATCACCCAGCCGATGACGCCGAGGCCGCCGAGCCAATTCCAGAAGGTCTCCATCGCACTGCTCCTTGAAGGCCGATCGAGCGGGTAGTCGAACCGAGGCGCCAAGTATTGCAGGGGCATTGTACACGCGGGCATGACGCGCTGATGCACTGCGGCGGGGGTGTTGCGGCATCCTGGCGTCGGTCTTGATGTCGCTTTGTTTAGGCAGGCGCAGGGATTATGCTTGAGGCGAGCATACAGGCGGAGGTTCGGATGAGCAGACTCGCGGGTATCCTGGGCGCCATTGGGATATGTCTCCTTGCGGCCGGCTGCAACCGGCAATCCGGCGGCGGGGGGAAGGCCGACACATCCAGCCAGCTTTACATTCAGGTTTCCGCGTTGGGCAGCCTGGACTACTTCTACGACCACCAGATGGGCTTGGAACTGGCGGGCAAGGCGATGGGCGTGCGGACGCAATACGTCGGTCCGGCCAACTATGACATGGGGGAGATGATCAAGGAATTTGAACAGGCCATCGCCCGCAAGCCGGCCGGTATCATCGTGGTGGGATTCGAACCTTCGTTGTCGGCCATCGTCGATAAGGCTGTGGAGAAGGGCATCCCCGTGGTGACCGTCGATGCCGACCTGCCGGACTCGAAGCGCTTGGCGTTCGTTGGCACGGGCAACTTCCAAGCCGGATATCGCGGCGGGAAGAAGCTGGCCGAACTGGTTGGTGGAAAGGGGGAGGTAGCGCTGATGACAAAGCCGGGGCAATCGAACCTGGAGGAGCGCATCCGTGGCTACCAGGCCGCCCTCGGCGAGCACAAGGACATCCGCGTCGTTCAGATTGCCAACACGGAATCGAACCCGACTGTTGCCGCGCAGGCGGCCGCATCGCTGCTGCAGAAGTATCCGGGCCTCGCGGGCATCGCCTGCGTCGAGGCGGCCGGGGGAACGGGCGCCGCGACGGCCGTGCGCGAGGCGCGACGGGTCGGGCAGGTGAAGATCGTCGCGATGGACCGCGGCAACGAGGTCCTGCAACTGATCGATGAAGGCGTGATCTCGGCCAGCATCGCCCAGCAAACCGCGCTGATGCCGATGTACGCACTTCAGATCCTGTACAACCTGCACAATGCGCCAGCGCCCATCACAAGCGACAATGCCAAGGCCGGCATTTCCGGCACGCCAGCGGTGGTGGACACGGGCGTGATCGTGGTGGACAAATCGAACTGCCGGTATTTCCTGCGTCAGAAGTAGAAACTGGATGCGGAGGCCATTATGACCCGATGGTTGTGCGCCTGGCTTGCGGCGGCAGCGGTGGTGGCCGCGCCCGTCTCGGCTTCGGATGCGAAGAAAGACACCTATCGCGGGTGGGAATCGCTGGCCTTGCGCAACGGGCTGGTTGAGGTGCAAGCGGTCCCGGCGATCGGCGGGCGGGTGATGCAGTTCAAGCTGGGGGACTTCGAGTACCTCTGGGTCAACGATGCCCTGGCCGGCAGGAAGCCGACCGAGACGGGGCTTGGCGCTGAGGGTGAGTGGCTGAATTACGGCGGCGACAAGCTCTGGCCAGCGCCCCAGGGTTGGGATGGCGAAGACCAATGGCCCGGCCCGCCGGATGCGATTCTGGATGGCAGTCCGCACGCCGCCACGATCATGACGGCCTCGGGCAAGGCTGCCGCGATCCAGCTTGTCAGCCGGGATGACCAGCGCAGCGGCATCCGGTTCTCGCGGATGATCCGCATTCACGACAACTCGACGCAGGTGAGCTTCGACTCGACAATGACGAACATCGACACCCGGCCGAGGCGGTGGGGCATTTGGCAGGTGACGCAGCTTGATGCCGGGCGGATGAAGCTGAGCGCCTACGCGCCGATCAACCCGAAGAGCATGCATCGGCGCGGGTATGTGGAACTCTATGGCGGTCCGGACCATCCCTCGTTCCGGGTGGATCGCGAAAACAAGGTGCTGGCGACGACCTACCAGCGGCGGGTGGGCAAAGTCGGTCTGGACTGCACGGCCGGGTGGGCTGCGGCGATGGATGAGAAGACGGGGCATGTATTTGCCGAGATGTTCGCCTGGGAGAAGGACCGGAAGTACCCCGATGATGCGTCGGTGGAGTTCTGGCTGAACGGGCCGGGGCGGATCGTGGTGGGGGGCAAGGCAGTGGACATTCCGGATGATCCCGCCGAGACGCCTTCTTACCTGGAGAGCGAGATCCTGAGCCCCCTGGCCGAGATCAAGCCCGGCGAGAGCTACTCCTTTCACCTGGACTGGTTCGCGGCGAGAGTTGGCGGTGAGGGCCCGATCTCGCACTGCACGGCGGCCGGGGCCACCCGCGGGCGGTTCCAGGCGGAATTGGCCGGCGACCGGATCAAGTTGAACGGGCGTTTCGGCGTGTTCCACCCCGGCCGGCTGAGCATACAGCTTCACGATGCCGACAGCCGGCACCTGGTGACTCACGATCCAAAGATCCAGGTGTCGCCGACAACGCCGGTCGACCTGGAGTTCAAAGTGCCCGTGCATGCGGATGCGGCGTCGGTGGTGCTGGTGCTGCACACGCTCACAGGCCGGTCGATCCTGCTGAATTCGGCGGAAATTGAGAAATAGCATGGTCCCGGATGCGGTGCTGGAGCTTCGCGACATCGTCAAGACGTTCCCAGGCGTGCGCGCGCTGGATGAGGCGAGCTTCTCGCTGCGGCGCGGCGAGGTGCACGCGCTGGTGGGGGAGAACGGCGCGGGCAAGAGCACGCTGATGAACATCATCGCGGGGGTGCATCAGCCCGACTCGGGTGTGATTCTGCTGGATGGAGTGCCGGTGCGGCTGGCGAATCCGCACGCAGCCGCGCAGCAGGGGATTGGCGTAGTGTTCCAGGAATTGAGCCTGGCGCCGAACCTCAGCATCGCTGAGAACATCTTCGCCAACCGGCAGCCAGCGATACTGAACCTGATTGCCTGGTCTTCGCTGCATCGCATGACGCGCCAGAGCCTGGCGATGTTCGAACTGTATATGCGCCCGCGCACTCTCGTGGGCAGCCTGTCGCCGGCGCAGCGGCAGGTGGTGGAGATCCTCAAGGCGATGTCGCTGACACCGAGGGTGCTGATTCTCGATGAGCCGACCAGCTCGCTTACCAGCGCGGAAACGAAGCTGCTGTTTAAGAACATCCGCCGCCTCAAGGCGTCGGGCGTGGGGATCATCTACATCTCGCACCACTTGTCGGAGATCTTCGAGGTGGCTGACCGGGTCACGATTATGCGCGATGGCCGGCACGTGGACACGCTGGATATCGCCGATGCCACGGAAGAACGCCTGGTCCGGAAGATGGTCGGCCGGGAATTGAGCAATATGTATGGTCGGCGGCAGGTGGCGATGGGGCCGGAGTATTTCCGGGTCGAGGGCGCGGGGCGGGGCAGGGCGTTTGATGGGATCAGCTTCAGCCTTCGCAAGGGTGAGATTCTCGGCCTGGCCGGCCTGGTGGGGGCGGGGCGCACGGAATTGGGCCGGGCGCTGGGCGGGATCGAGCCGCTGGAACGGGGCCGCGTGGTGCTGGAGGGCCGGCAGATGCGGCTGCGCAGTCCCCGTGCGGCCATCGCGCAGGGTGTGGGCTATCTGACAGAAGATCGAAAGGAACAGGGGCTGTTCCTCGACATGGCGATCCGCGACAACTGCATCGCTCCGAGCCTGGGCAAGTTCGCGCGCGTGGGGTTCATGCGTTCATGGCGGATCGACGAGTTTGCCGAGGCCGCCCGCGAGCGATTCGGGATCGTGACGCCCGGGACGGGGCAGCGGGTGGGCAATCTGTCCGGGGGCAATCAGCAGAAAGTGCTGCTGTCGATGTGGATGGGCATCGGCCCGAAGGTGCTGATTGTGGATGAGCCGACGCGCGGCGTCGATGTGGGGGCCCGCAGCGACATCTATGCGCTGCTGCGCGAGCTGGCGGCCGCGGGCGTGGGGATCATCATGATCTCGTCAGATTTGCAGGAGGTCATGGGATTGTCGGATCAGGTGCTGGTGATGCGCAATGGCCGGATTGCCGCGGAATTTCCGCGTGAATCGGCCACCGAGGAGCGAATCATTGCCGCCGCAACCGGCGTGGAGTTGAGCTGAGATGGCCAAAACCGTGTTGGAACCGGATACCCTTGATGATGCGTCGATGCCGCGGCGCGAGCCGGTCGCCCGCAGGATGGTGGGGACCGCGGGCAAGCTGGCGCGGATTCGCGAGGCGATGCTGCTGGCGATCATCCTGGCGGGCGGCGTGGCGCTGACGATCGCATCGCCTTATTTCCTGACGTTCGACACGATGCTGACCATCCTGCTGGCGGTCTCGACCGAATCGATCGTGGCGATCGGCATGACCATCCTGCTGGTCTCGGGAGGATTCGATCTGTCGGTCGGAGCGACGGCGGCGTTCTCAGGCGCTTTCACTGCCATGTTCATCAAGAGCGGGATGCCGGTGCCGGCGGCCATTGCGGCGGGGCTGACGATCGGGGCGGCCATCGGCGTGGCCAATGGCGTGATCATCGCGAAGGTGGGCATCAACGCCTTCATCACGACACTGGCGATGATGAGCATCGTGCGGGGCACGCTGCTGATCGTGACCAAGGGGCAGAACATCAGCGGCCTGCCGGAGTCGTTCAAGCAGATCGGGCAGGGGAACCTGCTTCAAGTGCAGTATCCGATCATCATCGCGGTGGCGCTGGTGATCCTGGGCGATGTGCTCCTGCGCACGAGCCGCTTCTTCAGGCAGAATTACTACATCGGCGGCAATGAGAAGGCCGCCATGCTGTCGGGAATCCCCGTGATGGGCATCACGATCTTCAATTACGCGCTGACGGGCTTCCTGGCGGCGCTGGCGGGCATCGTCATGACGGCGCGGTTCGGCTCGGCTTCCGTGACGACCGGCGAGGGCATGGAGCTGACGGTCATCACGGCGGTCATCATCGGCGGGGCGAGCCTTAAGGGCGGCGAGGGAACGGTGTTCGGCGCTTTCCTGGGCTGCGTGCTGATGGCGATGATCATCACCGCGCTGAACCTGCTGGAGGTGCCAGCCTATTACAACAAGTTCGCGATCGGCGCCACGCTGCTGATTGCGGTGCTGATGGACACATTGGGCAAAAAGTTCCGCCGCGCCTGAGGCCTACCGGCTTTCCTTCACGGCCTTGAACATCGCCAGGATGTTCTCCGTCGGCGTATTCCCCTGGACGTTGTGGATGGCGTCGAAGACGAATCCACCGCCTTCGTTGAATATCTCGATGCGCTGGCGCACCTCGCGATAGACCTCGTCAGGCTTGCCGAAGGCGATCGTCTGCTGGGTATCGACGCCGCCGCCCCAGAAGGTGATCTGGCGGCCGAATTCCCGCTTCAATCGCCTGGCATCCATCTCGGCGGCCGAGCATTGCACGGGGTTGAGGATGTCGAAGCCCGCCTCGATGAACTCCGGGATGAGCTGGTACACCGACCCGCACGAATGGATGAACGTCTTCCACGCGCTGTTCTCGTGGATGAACCGGTTCACCTGGATGTGGAACGGCTTGTAGAGCTCGCGATAAGCCTGCACCGAGATGAACGGCCCGCGCTGGGTGCCGAAATCGGTGCCGGTGATGAAGGCAGCCTGCACGCGGTTGCCCAGGATGCCGATCAGCATCTTCAGGTTGGCCAGGGCGATCTCGCACTGCTTCTCAAACACCTTCAGCACGTAGTCCTTCCGCGCCACAGTCGAGATGTACCACTCCTCGATGTCTCGGATGCCCTTGGGGTGCTTCATCCACGGCGCGGGCACGAGCGCAATGTCGCCAAAGGCCGTGCCCGGCACGCTCAGCATCGCGCCCATCTGCCGGTTCTGGTCCAGCCATTCGGCGATCCGGCGGTAATAGGCCAGGTCCTGCTCGCCGAACAGGGCAAATTCCTCCAGGTTGTCGGCCGGGTCGAGCCTGTCCTCGTCGATTGCTCCCTGGCGGACGATCGAGTCGAAGAAATAGCCGCCCTTGGGCATCCGGCCGCTGGGCGGGACCGATGTGTCGCCTTCCGGATAGATCAGCAGGTCGCCGCTGGCGTCAATGGTGGTGTTAAAGTCTCCCGGCACGAGCACTGGCGTTCCGTCGAACAGCGTGAAGGGCTTCCAGTCGCGGTTCTCAAAGCCGAAAAGCGTCTTGCGCCCCAATACGCCGACCACATCGATGCCGAGCTGGTCGCGAAGCGCCTGATCCACTTCGCCGAGCATCTGGTATGGCTCGATCACCTTGACGCGATGGCTGTCATCCTTAAGCAGCACCCGGCGCAGGCGCGTGACGGCCGACACGTGCATGCCGGTGACTGCCGTTGAGCCGAAATCCACCGGCACTCGGTCGGGCTGGCGATGATCCAAGGCCGCCTGAAGTCGTTCACGAGGGGTCATGGCTTGGGCTCCACAGAGAAATCGCGAAGACTGCGAATACGCTTCTCCCCATGCTTCAACTCCGCAACGAGGGTGTATTGGCCGGGTTCGGTCGGAAATTGCCGGTCAAACGAGACAAGCTGCCGGCCCAGCGCATCAACGCGACACGGCTGGGACTGCTGGGCGACTTCCCGGTCGCCCCTGAGTAGCCGCAGCGTCACTGTGCCATCCCATCGCAGAGACAAATCGTTGATCACAGAGACGTTGATCTGCCGCTTCTGCCCCGAGACTGCCTTATCGGCCCAGAAGTCCAGCATAATGCCCACAGGACTAAACGCTTCACCGACGTACTCCTTGAAGTAGGGCTCGAAGATCAGTTTCTCGATGTCCAGGAAATCGTCGCAGGTGGCCCCGCCCTCCGGCCGAGGCTTGTCGCCTGGGCGGGAATACGTCAACCCGCAAAAGTGAAGCACGCCGGCCGCCTTGCGGTGGGCCCGCCAGAATTCGGTGAGGGCGGCCACGTATCGGGCGTGCAGCTTGCGGCGCTGGTCCACCGTCGAGTTCTTCCCCAGCAGGCTGTCGTATATCTTGTCGGTCAGGCACGTCGGGTTGCCGTCGCGGGTGAGCCAAAGCCAGTCATATTCGTTGATGATCACCGCCACCTGGAGCTTCTTCTGCGCATCCTGAAGGTGCGGCTCGCCGCTCATCCCCTCGATTTCCGTCATGTGGAACGGCTTATCGCTGTACCACGTGCGAATGAACAAGTATGGATGGGATTCGACGAAATCAGTCGGCTGCCCAGGTTCCGCCCAGCCGTTTTCCCAGGGGCGATTCGACAGATCCAGGTCCCGCACCGCGCGTATCGCCTTGCCTGTCTCCACGGTCCGGCTCTCGTTCTGCCCATCCCAGATCACCACGGATGCGTGATTCCAGCGATGTCGCATCCACTCGATGTACTCGGGGATGATCTTCCCGGCGATGGGGTTCTCCGGCGCCTTGTCCAGCAGCCAGATCGGGAATTCATCCTGGATCAGGAATCCCTCCTCATCGGCGATGTCGTACCAGAAATCCGGCGGGAAGCCGATGCAGTACCGAATAGCGTGCCAGTCCATCTCCTTGTACTTGCGGTGAAGTCGCTGCACCCACTCCTTCCGCCAGGGTCGATCGCCCCGGGCGGCATCTTCAAAGAAGCGATAGACGGTGACATTCGTCCCGCGCATGTAGTACGGCTTGCCGTTGAGCATGGCGAGCTTCGTCCTGGGATCGAACGTGAACGACCGCATGCCAAACCGCACCTTCACCTCGTCGCCGGTCGTGTTCAGCGTCAATTCGTACAGGAACGGATCGTCCGGGCTCCAAAGGCGACAGTTGGGGATCGGCATCGTGAAGTCGACCTTCTGGGTCTGCCCGGCCGTCAACTGAATCGGCTCGCGGTTGAAGTCGATGACGTTCCTGCCCGTACGAGCCTCGCGGATCCTCGCCCAGAAGAAGCTGTCGCCGCCGGCGTCATTTCCCTGGATTTCGGCCACGATGCGGACAACACCCTTCTGGATGTCCGGCACGGTCTGAATGTTGACGATGCGCGGAGCTCCGCTCAGGATCAGCTCGACGCTGTCATAGATGCCAGGAATGTAGAGGTACTTCTCAAAATCCCAGCCCGTGGGCATGTCCTGGGGCAGGGATTCGCGGTTGGCGCCCACCCGGATGATCAGTTCATTCTCCTGGCCGCCGCCCTTGAGCTGCTTCTTCACATCGAGAATGGCCGGCGTGAAGCAGGGCAGATGCTCGCCCACCAGTTGGCCGTTGAGCCAGACCTTCGTGCCATAGCGTGCCTTGCGGATCATCAAGTGCGCGAAGGCGGGAATATCGCGATCCACCTTGAATACTCGGCGGTACCAGAACGCCTCGCGAAGCGCGCTCTTCCGGCCCACCTCAGCAAATGCGGGCGTTGCCATATCCACCAGGCCCGGTACAGCAACGGCGGCATCAAACGCCGCCGGGCGCTGTTCCATTGATCCCTGGGCGATCTGCCAGGTGCCGTCCAGGCTCATGGTTGCCCGCCGCTGCTGGGGGGCCGCCGCAAAACATGTTGTTGCCCACACCATCACGCAAATCACCCATTTGGTCATGTTCGCTGCTCCAGACTGGTTGGCCCGGCATCCGCCGGTCGATGCCAGCAGCTTATCGATGCTACAATGGGATTGCCATGAGCAACGACGTGGAACTGTGCTCTGCCATTTACGAGGCCATCGATCAACGCGGGCGCTCCATCGCCGAGTTGTGCGATGATGCGCCCCTGATGGTGGTCTTCCTTCGGCACAGTGGCTGCACATTCTGCCGGCAGGCGGTGGCCGATCTGGCCGGAGACAGGAAGAGCATTGAGGCGGCTGGCGTGCGGATCGCCTTGGTTCACCAGGATACGGACGAGGGCGCGGCTGCATTCTTCGGCCGATATGGCCTGGCGGATGTCTCACGGATCAGCGATCCATCCCTGCGGCTTTACCAGGCGGCGGGGCTGGCGAAGGGCACGCTGAAAGACGTACTGCATCCTCTGACATTGGCAAAGGGCTTCCAAGCGTGCATCCTAGGGGGGCATGGCGCCGGAGCGATCAATGGTGATGTCTTCCAGATGCCCGGCGTGCTATTGCTGCATCGGCGTCGGGTGGTCCGCAGCCATCGGGCGCAATCGCCCGCCGACCGTCCCGATCTGCTCGGCATGACCCGGATCGCGGCGAGATCATGAGCGAGTCAGCCCTGGAGTTCCTTGTTGGTCCGACGGGCAGAACTCTTGGCGCTGCCGTGTGGCTGCCCCGTCCGATGGAGCGGGTTTTCGCGTTTTTCGGCGCGGCCGAGAACCTCAATCTGCTTACTCCTGAGTACCTGCGTTTTCGCATTCTGACGCCCACGCCGATCGAGATGCAGACCGGTACGATGATCGAGTACCGAATCCGTCTACACGGGTTTCCCATGCGATGGCTGACGCGCATCCAAGCATGGGAGCCGCCATATCGCTTCGTCGATGAGCAGATTCGCGGGCCGTATCGCCGCTGGGTCCACGAACACCGCTTCGAGGAACGCGACGGTGGCACCCTATGCACGGACCGGGTTGAATACGCCGTGCCGTGCGATTGGTTCGTTCATCCACTCTTCGTCCAGCGTAATCTGGCGGGCATCTTCCAGTATCGCGCCCGCCGCTTGGTTGAGCTGTTCGGTTCGAGGCGATAATTGGCGGGAGGTGGTCGGCTCGCCTGGGCATAAGGGCTGCTGAGTGGGGCGGATGTTGGGGAGGGCAAGGTCACTGTGAGTGATGCACGGGCATATTGCGGACTTGTCGCGACGGGGCTTCTGGCCGCTCTGGCGCCTCCGATTGCGCAGGCGTAGGCCGGTCCCGCATTGGTGTTCCGGAACCTGCCCAAGAACAAGGCTTTCGATGTTTCCGCCGATGAGTGGGTCGTCGGTCACGCCGAGACCGAGGATTAGGCCGATTTCGACCTAAGCATTCACGAGTTCCGTGGTCGGTTCAGCCTATCGCCCAGGCGCGAAACCTGATCGTTTGCTGATTCAACGCCAACGGCTATTGGCCTACATGCTCTCCATTGCGATTTCGAGCATGCTGTCGGCGGCGTTGATCTGCTCGGGCGTCAGAGAACCCGGCCGGCACATGCCGATGCGCAGGCATTCCAGTATGTCCGGGATGGTGCGGGCATGGTTCGGGAATTCCGTCCAGATTCTTCCCACGCGCGTCAGGCCATGGTCATTGCTGCCGCCGGTGAGGGACTTGACGTGCGACTGCGGCCAGAGCGGCTTGAGACCATGCCGGACGGCAATGCGCGACAGTTCCTCGGCATCCAGGGTCTTGAGCACCGGTGCGAAGGGGTCATCGTGCATGGCATCCATCGAGCTGTTGATCATCTCGAACCCCTTGAAGAGGATCATCAGCCTCTCGACATGCCACCGCGAGAGGCGGCTGTGCCGTTCGGTGGTCGGCTGCACTACCGCGTGCGCAATGCGCTGGCGAGCCAGGTACTCGGCGACAGTGTAGATGTTCCGGCTGATGGCCTGGAGGGCTTCGTGGTCGGAGCGATTGATGCCCCAGATCAGGACGCGGACGTTGGTGCGATCTTCCAGGAAGCGGCAGGTGAGCTCTTCGCCGAGGATGAAATCGTGCCGCCGGGCCATCTGAAGCCCGACAGTGATCGAGTCCTTGTCGGTGATGGTGACGAAATCCATGCCCCGTCGCTTGGCGCGGATGTAGACATCGTCAGGAGAGTTGACGCTTTCCTTAAAGCGAAGCACGCGTTCCATGTCGTTGGCGCTGGCCATGGAATGGCAATGCAGGTCAATCCTGCGGTTGGATGAATCGAGTTGTGCTGCCAGGCTTGCCATGCGCTTCCTTTCCCGGCTGCGACGTGTCGCATGCCTGATGCCTTATGCTAGCCAGCAGACGTGAAGGCTGGCGGCATAATCCGTTAAGTCTGCGCGAAGGCGCAAACGCAGACCTAACAAGAGCTTAGATATGGCCTAAGGGCCCGGTCCGTGCCGCCGCCACTTGCGACTGCCCGCATGCTGAGGCGGCTTCTGTACCTGATATCGGACGGACCCATCCTTACTATATCAAAAAAGCGACGGCCGGCGAGCAAAAAATCTGCTCGCCGGCCGCTATCGTCTGCGACTCCTTTCGCATCGTCCATGCTCTGTGACCGACCGATCCGTGGTCGCGTTGTCATCTCGTTTGGGCGGGCCGAAGCCGTACTATTTCAGGCCGGATTCTCCGGTTCGACCACGTGCCGATCCACCAGTTCTTCAAGGAACTCCGCAAGGCCATCTTCCTGGTTGCTCTTGATCACGCGCTTGGCGACGGCTTTGACTTCCGGCCTGGCGTTGCCCATCGCCACACCCATGCCTGCCTCGCGAACCATCGGCACATCGTTCACGTCATCGCCGATCGCGACGATCTGCTCGGGGGCAATGCCGTGCTTGCGGGCCACATGCAACACGCCTTCCCACTTATTCACCGCCGGATCGAATACCTCAAGCACTTCGACCTGATAGGCCGGAACATACAGGCTTTGAACCAGCACCCGGCCGCCGAAAGTCTGTTTTACGAGCTGCCGGATACGATCAACCTCTTCCCGCTCGGCACAGATGCCCACGCGAATCGTATGTCCGTGCGACCAGGTCGCGAGGCTCGTGACTTGCTGCACCTTGGCCGTCGTCGCGACCATCCACTGGCTTGTGGCCTGATTCAGCGAAGCGCCCGCAGTGATCACATAATCAAAGCCGGCCTCATTCGTGTCCTGCAGCGCCAAGGCCGCGTGGTTCATCGACTCGAACAACTTGCAGACCTCGCGGGCCAGTTCGGGCTGCATGCGGGTGCGGTGCAGAGTCGTCCCATCGAGCGTATCGACCACCATGGCACCGCCGACAAACACCGCGGTGCCGTAATACTCGACGGCATCGAGCACCGTCTGGCTCTCGGTCCAGTTTCTGCCTGTGGCAAAACAAACCAGCAAGCCTGCCCGAAGGGCTTTGCGAACCGCCGCTCTGTTCCTGGCCGAAACCGTGCCGTCCGGGCCCAGGAGCGTGCCATCCAGGTCGATCGCGATCATCCGATACGGCGCCATCAACTGCTTTCCCATCCACGATGGAACACGTTAGAGAAAGTCCACCGAAAAGCAATGTTCAGGCGCGCAAGTGACGGGTTGTCCACAATCGGTTGGGGGGCATCCGGCGCGGAATACGATAAGAAGGGTGTCGCATGTTATTGCACCATTCCCTTGGTGAGTCTGAGGAAGACGTCTTCCAGCTTCATCCGGTGGGGCGCCATGCTGTCGATCTGCAGGCCGGCGGCGATGAGGCATTCGGCGATGAAATGGTGGTGCATGGAGGCATCGTGCAGGCTGACGCGCAATTCGTCATCCAGCAATTCGACGTCGCGGATGCGCGGGTCGGTTTTGAGGGCGGCCATGGCCCGGTTCTGGTCATTGGCGACGCGTACGCTGATTACGGGGTGAGCGCGCGCCTTGGCCATCAGGTCTTCGACGGTGCCGGCGATGACCAATCTGCCGCGTTCGATGATGCCGAGCTTGTTACAGAACTCGCCCAGCTCGGAGAGGATATGGCTGGAAACCAGGATGGTCTTGCCCAGGCGCTGGAGTTCGCGGAGCAATTCACGTATTTCGATGCGGGCACGCGGATCCAGGCCGCTGGCCGATTCATCCAGCAGGAGCACGGGGGGGTCATGCACGAGGACGCGGGCCAGCCCGAGGCGCTGCTGCATGCCGCGCGAGAGCGAATCAACCAGGGCATCGCGCTTGTAGACCAGATCGGTGAGTTCCAGGACATCATGGACCACCTTGTGCCGCTGGGAGCGAGGCAACCCGTAGGCCGCGGCGAAGAATTCCAGATACTCACAGACCTTCAGGTCGTCGTAGACGCCGAACGTGTCCGGCATATAGCCGACATTACGGCGGATGAAGTCGCCGTTGATCGTGACATCCTTGCCGAGGACGAACGCCCGGCCGGCGGTGGGGTTGAGCAACCCGGCGAGGATTCTCATCGTGGTGGATTTGCCGGCGCCGTTGGGGCCGATGAAGCCGAAGACATCGCCGGGGTCCAGTTCCAGCGTGAGCCGATCCAGGGCCGTCAGCGTGCCATAGGTCTTGGTCAAACCGCGCGTGGCCAATGCAGGCGGCGATGGAGGAGGTGTGATGATGGCATCGGGATGGTCGGAATCGTCAACCTGCACAGCCTATTCCTCTCATTTGAGCGCAACCAGGGCGCGGATGATGCGACAGTGCTTCTCGATGGCCGGCCGATTGAGCCTGACGACCGGCGTGGCGGTTTCGGCCACGGCACAGATGACGACGAGATCGTCGTCTTCGGTCACGAAGTGTTCCACCTGTCGCGTCTGCTGCGGCGACAGACGGCAGGCCGAGTCAAGCAGTGCCTCGGCCGACAGGGGGCGGGCGACGCCTCGGTCAAGACGGCGAGAGATCCTCGCCACTTGTTCGCGTTGTATGGACGTTGCCGGGTTCGAGTCGATCGCGACATCGACCGCGATGGTCTGGCCGGGCGCGATGGACTCGGCCAGCGCGACGCGGCCGGAACGGGTGCGGATGAGGATGTTGTCGAGGGGGCTGTCGCCAAGGTTGGTGATGGCGCCGACGATTCGGCGATTGCCCTTTGCCTGCAACGCCGCGCGGATGATCGGCTTTTCGTCCCGCAGATCGCCGGCGCGGCCCTGCATGAACCGCAGGTTCCAGATGTTGATGGTCAGCGGCGCCGGCCGCGTGCCGTGGCTGTCCTGAGTGTAGGGGATTTCGGTGTTGCTGGTGCTGTGGTATCCGGAGGGGTCGGCCGCCATCGGTTCCCACCAGGCATCGCGAGGGCAGTCCAGGGCGTATTCCTGAGTGCGGGGCGAGTAGATGCACGCGGCATCGATTACCGAGACGACCTGGTCGCCCGCCTGCTCGACCACTCGAAGCGTGCGATAGTGGAGGTCGCCGCTGCGGAGGATATGGCCGAGGTATAGCGCGCCGACCGTGAGCAGGATGATCCACGTGGCGGTGGTGATCCAGGTCCAGGGCAGTCGGCCGAGCTTCTTGAGCACGAACCAGTCGATCGGCCCGACGAGGAGCATCATTGCTGCGAGCACGATGGCTACGTAGGTGAAGTTGAAGCTGCCGACGCCGGGCACGTTGCCCAGGTGGTCCATGATGTCTTCCACCGCGGCGCCGCGCCCGTACTGCTCGGCGCCGATGTGCCCATCATCACCCTCGGGCGGGTGGACGAGGTGACGGAGGATGGGGCGCCAGAACGCCATGGCATGTTCTTCGCCCGTGAAGGTCAGTTGCGAAGCATCAAGGGACAATACGGCCGCCTCGCCCAGGCCGGCCCGGCCAAGGCATGCCTGGGCCTTGCCAGCTAGAAGCGATACAAGCGTCGCGTCGCGCTGTGGGACGAGGTCTCGCGCGGGAATCCTGTCCGTACGGGGCTGAAGCTGCAGCCGGCTGGTGTCCTCCAGCGAGAAGGAGACGGTTCCAAGGTCCCCGAGGGCGCACGGCAGGAGCGCGGCAATCGGGCTCTCCGGCGGCAGGGGATGGTCGCCCTGCCAGAAGATCAGGCGTCCGCCGGAGCGCACCCACTGGGCGATGGCCTGCTGCTGGGGGGCGCCCAGGCGCGACAGGTCGGCGGAATTGAGATACAGCACATCGATGGCGTCATATCCCATGGCGGCATCGGGCAGGAAGCGGACCTCGGCGAAGGCTGTCATGAGCTTCGCCGCGTGCCGGTAGGACCTGCGATCGGCATTCCCGGCGGGCCATTTGATCTCGCGGTTGTCCAGCGACGCCATCGCATTGCGCCCGGCGATCGCCACAACCACATCCGTCTCGTCGGCCACCCTGTATGGCAGGCGACCGTTGGACGCCGCCAGGCTGACTTGCCCCAGGTGCCTGCGCGAGGCGCTGTCATGAACGGCGACGAAGGTGTCATCCAGGTTGTGCGTGAGTGGCGCGTACATCAGGAATGTGCCGGGCTTACGGGAAATCGTCAGTCCCTGAATCACGCGCATCGACTGGATGGGATCGTGCGGGCAGATCAGGTGCACCTGGACGTTGCGCGCCGGATTGGCGTCGTCGGCGAGTGTGACGTAGATGGGCACCCACCGGCCCGCGCGATAGACGCCGGACCAGCCGAACTGCACGTCGAGCGAGACCCAGGCCGACGCTGTTGCGCAGCATGCCGCCAGGGCGCACCACGCCCAGAACCACCCTTTGCCCTGTCGCATAGGCCGCTTCTCCACCCCGCGCGGCATGGTAGCACCCGCCGGGCAGGCGGGGAAGCCCCGCGGGCATTGCGGATGCCGGGGCTTTGGGTAAAGCGGGCTATCCCTTTCCCCGGTGTGTTCGATTACACTGCGGGGCATGGCGATGTACTCGATCGATACCCACGGCGAGCTGAATCCTTTTCTCGCAAACGAATGGCTGCTGACAAACGGCATCGGCGGATTCGCGTCGTCCAGCGTCGTCGGGTGCAACCGCCGCCGCTATCACGGTTTGCTGGTGGCCGCCACGATCCCCCCGGTGGGGCGGTTCATGACCCTCAACCGCGTCGGCGAACTGGTCTATCTGGATGGCAAGAACGACTTTCTGGAACTGTCCATCAACCGCTTCGGAAATTCGTTCCATCCTCGCGGCGACCGGTATCTTCGTCGGTTTGAGCTTGACCGCACTGCCCGCTGGGAGTACGAGCTGGAGGGGGTCCACATCACCAAGGAACTGCTGCTGGCGTGGAATCGCAATGCTGCGGCCTTGCGGTATACCGTCCAGGCCCAGCCGGGCCGACCTGTCGAGTTGCACCTGCTGCCCTTTGTGAGCATGCGCGATTTCCATGCCCTGCGGCGGCACGGCGAGGCCCCGTTCGAAGTCAAGAGCGACACCTGGGATTTATCCGTCAGGGCGGCCGACCACGAACTGCGCCTCAGGAGCGACGCCGGCGAGTTTCGCCGGGCCGGCCACTGGTGGTACGGCCACACCTACCTGCTGGAGAGCGATCGCGGCCTAGACGACACCGAAGACCTGTATGTTCCCGGCGTTCTGGTGCACAAAATGTCAGGCAGCGGAACGATGACCCTTTGGTTCGCCCTGAACGATGATCCGTCCGGCGAATGGAATGTCGAGCTGGCTCGCGGCCCGGAGATGCCCGGCCGGGTTTTCATCGGTCCGCCTGACGCCGCGATGCCCACGCCGCAGGCCCCGGCCGAGCCCAGCGCCGCCGTCCGGCGGCTCCTGCGGGCGAGCGCCGACTTCGTCGTCCTCCGACGCCGTCCGGATGGCAAGCCGGCCACCAGCATCATCGCGGGATATCCCTGGTTCTCCGACTGGGGGCGGGACACCATGATCTCGCTGCCCGGGCTGCTGCTCACGACCGGCCGGTGGAAAGAAGCCGGCGAAGCGCTGAGCCTCTTCGCCGACCACGTCAGCGAGGGCATGATCCCCAACCGCTTTGACGACTACACCAACGAGCCCCATTACAACACGGTTGACGCCAGCCTGTGGTTCATCCACGCCGCCTTCGAGTATCTGCGAATGACTGGCGACAAGACGATGTTCGATGCGACCCTGCTGCCGGCGTGCCGAGCGATCGTGGCCGGCTACCGCGAAGGCACGCGCTACAACATCCATATGGATACGGCCGATGGGCTGATCATTGCTGGCGATGAGCGTACGCAGCTCACCTGGATGGACGCCAAGCATGGCGATCACGCCTTCACGCCGCGCCACGGCAAGGCCGTCGAGATCAACGCTCTCTGGTACAACGCTTTGGTGCTGCTGAAAGACCCGTTGGCGGAGAAGGTCCGCCAGAGCTTCGCCAGGACTTTCTGGATGAATCCTTTCCGCGGGCTGTACGACGTGGTCGACGACAAACACCGCGATGATTCGCTGCGGCCTAACCAGATACTCGCCGTCAGTCTGCCCAATAGCCCCCTCGATGACCAGCAGCAGCTTGCCGTCGTGGAAGTGGTTCGCCGCGAACTGCTCACATCGTACGGCCTCCGGACGCTGGCCAAGGGCGATCCCAAGTACATGGGGCGTTGCTACGGCGGCCCGGCCGAGCGCGACCGCGCGTACCACAACGGAACGGTATGGGCCTGGCTGATCGGCCCGTTCCTGCAGGCGTATCTGCGCGTTCACCAGAATTCGTCGGATGCACGCCGGCAGGCGCGGGTATGGCTGCAACCGCTGATCGACCACCTCAACCAGAACTGCATCGGGCAGATCAACGAATGCTTCGACGCCGACGAGCCGCACCGACCGGTCGCCGCGCCGGCGCAGGCGTGGAGCGTGGCCGAGGTGCTGCGACTTGCCGCGGAGTTGGAGATGTGACCCTGGCCGATCGGGTCACTGCCGCGACAGTTCCTTCTCGATCGCCTCGATCACTTCCTTGTCTTCGGGCTTGACCTTGGGCTCGAAGCGGGCGATGGGCGTGCCCTCCCTGGAGACCAGGAACTTGGTGAAGTTCCATTTGATCTCGCCGGCCGTCGCGGGGTTTGCCTTTTCGCCGGTCAGGTAGCGGTAGAGTGGCGAGATGCCTTCGCCCTTGACGATGCTCTTGGCGAACAGGTCGAAGCTGACGCTATAGCCGGCGGTGCAGAATTCCTTGATCTGCTGGTTGCTGCCCGGCTCCTGGCGGCCGAATTCGTTGGCCGGGAACGCCAGCACAGCCAGCCCCTGATCCTTGTACTTTTCGTGCAACTTCTGCAGCCCTGCGTACTGAGGCGTATGCCCGCATTTACTGGCGGTATTGACGATCAGCAGCACCTTGCCTTTGTAGCGGCTCAGGTCCACTTCCTTGCCCTCGATATCCTTCATCGTGAACTGGTGAACGCCGGTCGGTTTGCCCGGCGTCTTGTCCTGGGCCATTGACCAGGCTCCACACCCCAGGATCACGGCGCCCACGGTCATCAACACGGCTAGATCGCGCATGCAGGCTCTCCTTGCTGGATCATTTCGCACCCCAGAGCGTAGGCGCACCCGGCCGGCTTTTTCCACAATCGCCCGCGGCGCCGTGGCTTGTTCATCGCCGCGGCGGGGGGCATAATCGCCCCATGGCGTGCCGGGCGTGGCTGGTTCTTGTGTCGGTGGCTTTCGCGGGCATGCCCGCGTCGGCCAAAGTCTCGATCAGCCTGCCGCTGGAGGGTTTCTACCGTGTCGGGCGCTACATGCCTGTTCGATTCGAGGTTGACGAACCTTCGGCACATCTCCTTGCGGTCTCCTCCCCCGGTTGCGCTCGAACGCAGGTGATGCTCTCCGCCGGCCAGGGCCGGGGCATAGCGCCTCTGCTCCCAATAGAACCTACCCGACAAATTCAGTGGCAGCTCACCGATGCGCAGGGCAGGGTTCTGTCGGCCGGGACCGTTGAGGCGGCTCTTCGCCAGCTTGGCCCGGATCAGCGCATCGTGGGCATGACCCGGGTGGATCTGGAACTGGCCAGGGCGCTGTTTGATGGCGAATCCGTCATTCCCGTTCGTCTGAACGGTGCCGATCTGTCAGCCGTCGATCCGGGCTCCTGGAACGTGCTCGATGGGATAGTTCTCGATTCGGCGGAGGATGTTGGGCCGATGATGCCGCTTCTGGCCGGAGGCCTGACCTTAGCCGTGCGCAGCGATTCCCGTCCGAAAGGACCCTGGCCTTGGGAGCCATCGGGATCGCTGTGGCTCATCCGCCCGAACCTGCTCGGCCCGCGCTATGCCGGCGCCTATCTCGATGCGTTCACGCCGGTGCAGGGGTGGGCGGTGGAATGGCCGGCAGCGCTGCGGCGTCGAATCCTGCTCATCGCGGCGGCGTTCTGCATTCTCGTGCTGGGGTTGTCGCTGTTTCGGTGGCGCTGGATTTCCCTGGTCATTGCGGCCGCCGCCATCCTGGCCGCCGCGGGTCTGTGGGCCATGTGGAAAGACAACACCGTCGTCACGAAGCGGCAGGCCAGCATCGAAGTCAGGACCCGAGGCCTTGTCCAGCGCGATCTCTGGACCTATATCGCTTCCGCCACGCCGGGCGAGGCGTCTGTTGAACCTCGCGACCTGCTGCTCCCGTTCTTCCAGTTCAGTAGCGACTGGCTGCGGGCATCTCCGGCGGTTGTCTGCCTGGCGGATGGCCGGATGCAGCGGATCCGCTTTCGCCTTCAGCCTGGCGTGAAAGTGGCGTGCGTCGCACGCACCATGGCTCCTTGGGTGGACTCGTCGCCGCTCGACATGGTGTCGCCCGACCAATCCATGCTCCTGCCGCTGGCGCGGCGGGCCTATCTGCGCAGCGGCTATGAAATCGCCGGGCAGGCAGTTCCAAACCCCGACATGCCCGATTGGGCTTTGCCACTAGTCATCCGGCAGTTACCGCAAACACCGGCCACCCGGCCGTAGCTTCACACCTTCGCAAATGCTCCGTCCTTGCCCCAGTCCTTTTCCTCGAACTGTTTCGTGGGATCCACGATCACATGCTTGCGGTCATCGATGCGGATGGCGAAGCGCGACAGAGACTTCCTGGCCGGGCCAACCTCTACCTTGCCCTCGAGGCTGAAGACCGACCCGTGCTGGGCACACTTGAACCGCCGCTTGTTGTCGGGATCGATCCCAACGCGCTGCAACTTATGCGTGCAGACGCTGGTCGTCGCAAAGAGCCGGTCCTTCTGGCGGATGATGTAGAAGCCGCCTTTCTTGAGCATGCCGTCGTGGATGCCCTCGGAGCCATAGCCGGCCAGCGGGCCGGCGTCGATCGGCTCGCGTGCGGCCGCCACGGCCACGTCCTGCCCGCACATGCACGCCGCACATGCGCCCACCGCCGCCGCCACAAACGTCCGCCTGTTCATCTTCTGCATGAAATCTCCTGTCTCTCAACTCCCCAACTTCGTCTGCTCATCCGCAATCCGATCCACCAGCTCGTGCAGCCGCACATCGGGCTCGAATCGCTTCATGCGCTCGCGGAAATGCGGCAGCACGCGCTGATATCCTTCATCCAGCGGCATGGGCGTGGGCAACGGCCCGGCCACCGACCGCAGCTTGCGGGTGTCGAATACCGCCGTCCAGCTCTTGTCGCCCAGCAGTGGCCCCATCCATTCCCGGTTGTATCGCACCAGGGTGTCGGACGGCACGTGAACGATCCTGGGCTCGACATCCAGGGCTCGCGCCGCCGCCTGGAACAACTCATCCCAGGTGTATGCGCTGTCGGTCACGACATGATAGGCCTGTCCAACCGCCCGTTTCTCGCCCAGGAGCCTCACAAACGGCACGGCAAAGTCGTCCGCATGCGTGTAAGTCCACAGCGACTGCCCATCGCCGTGGCAGATGACCGCTTTGCCATTCAGCATGCGCCAGGCGTGCTCATCGCCCGCCATGAACGTGCTGAAGAACCGCCGCCGATAGGTGTGACTCGGGCGGACCACGGTCACCGGCGGCTTCCCCTCGCCGTGCCATTGCCAGAGCCGCGCCTCCATGTCCGCCTTGGCCTGCGAGTAGGGCCAGAAGGGGTTGCGCAGGGTCACATCCTCGGTGATCGGCCGGATTCTGGGCGGCTTCTCGTAGGCCGATGCCGTCGAGATGAACACATACTGGCCGGTATGCCCCGCGAATACGCGCGCATCCCGCTCGATATCGGCCATGGCGTAGGCGGTGAACTGGCAAATGACGTCATAATTGGCTGCCGCCAGTGCTCCATATGCGACGGGATCAGTCACATCACCCAGGACCTGCCGCACATCCTGCGGCAGCGGTTCCGTGCTTCGGCCGCGGTTGAATACCGTCACCTGATGCCCCGCCCGTGCTGATGCATGCACGCATGCATACGAGATCTCGCCCGTTCCGCCGATGTAGAGGACTTTCATGCCCCGATTGTACCTCCACCCTCGGGCGGTGAACTGCAACTGTGTTATACTCTGCGGCCGATGACCGACATGGGGATCCCATCGAACCAGGCCATCGCCAGACCCCGGGCTCGTTGGCGTCGGCGCATCAGCCTGTGGCTGTCGGCCATTCTCGTGACGCTGGTCATCGCTTGGCTGGCCATTTCCGCGCGTGTGGCATGGACCGCCACCCGGCGCAGCCGGCCGCCATTTGTTGAGTCGCCCGTGGGCATGCCGGTGCGGGTTGAGGAGCATCGGCTGGCCACCGCCGATGGCCAAACTCTCGGCGCGTGGTTCTTCCGCGGTTCGCGGCCGGTTTCCATCCTCCTCCTGCACGGCCGGACTGGCTGCCGGTCGAACCCGGACAAGCTCGATCTGATGATCTGGCTCTGCCAGCAGGATTACAGCGTCATGGCGATCTCGCTGCGTGCGCACGGCGATTCCACCGGCGAGATCGACGATTTCGGCTACAGCTCGCGCAACGATGTCGTCGCCGCGGTGGAATTCCTGCGCCAGCGGGACGCGGACGGCCGCATCGTGGTGGTCGGCCATTCGCTTGGGTCGGCCGCCGCGATCTTCGCCGCCCGCGACTGCGCCGGGAAGGTGGATGGGTACTTCCTGGAGTCGCCTTACCGCGACCTGCCGACGGCCGTGTGGAACCGGTGCCAGAACGCGCTGTGGCCGCCGTTCAGTCACATTGCCTACGCCGGCCTGCGCCTATGGGCGCCGGCGTTTCTGCCGGAGAGCCCCGCGCGGATCAGCCCCATCGAGCACATCGGCCATATCCCCGGAAATGTGCCCGTGACAATCCTGGCCGGGCGAGATGACCGCCATTCGAGGCTGCCTGAGATGCAGGACCTGCAGGCCCGGATCGGCGGCCATTGCACCCTCGTCACGCTCCCGGGCCCGCATGGGTTTCTCCAGAAGATGCACCGCGATGAGTATCGCCGGGCGGTAGGGGAGCTGATTCACCGCGTTGAGGAGCACTGGTGAGTTGGCCTATTCCGTCCGCGATATCTTCTGGCTCCCCGCCACCTGCCCGCCCATGCTTGGCGGCGGCCATGTAAATGGGCCGTGGCTGAATCGCGTGATCCGGATGTAGTAGGTCTCTTCCCCCTTCTCCGGCGCGATGATGCCCCGCCAGGTCTGCTGCAACCCGCCGCCGAAGCTAACGGTGATGTCATGCCGTCCCGGTTTCAGGTGCAACGGCAGGACGTACACCGTCCGCGGCAGCATCTCCCAGTGCCGCACGTCCGCCGTCGCCGTCGCCTTCAGCAGCGCGCCCAGGCCGATCAGCGCGGCCGCTGTCCCATAATTCTCGTGCTTGATTCCCTGGTAGGCGCCGTAGCCCATCATGCCCGTGCCGATGGCGCTCTTGGCCAGGCGAATCGTGTCCATGCTCTGCCAGCGCCGTTCCTGCGCCAGGTCCAACAGGTCAATGGACGGCACATCCGCGCCGCGCAGGTCATAGGCCCGGCCGTTCACCAGCACGTTTGGCCGCGGCAGCGGCGGCACTTGCGACGGCTTGGGCTCGATCGTGACGATCGAGTTGTCGTATTTCGTCCTCTTGCGCGGTCCCGTCCCGAAATCAACCACCAGCAGCACGTTATTCGGCTGTCGCGCCTCGGCCACCAGGTCCCGCACGTGCGGGCGAAGCTTGGCGGCCGTGGCGAACAGGTCCGCCGCCTTGTCCGGGTCGTCCAGCCACTGCCAGCACTTGGCCAGCATGATGTAAGCCAGGACGAAGTCGCTTTCCAGTTCCTTGTACTTGTCCGACTTGCCCGTATAGTCGCGCAGCTTGAACAGGCAGTTCTCGAACGCCGCCCGGGCGTTGGCGTGGTCCTTGCGCATGTAATAGACCAATCCCAGGTAGAAATTGGCCATCGCCCGCTCGTAGGGCTCGCCCTTCCATACCTTCAGCTTCTCCGACAACATGATCGCAGCCGCGCTGCGCGAGGCGTTGTTCACGCCGCCGGCGTTCATCACCTCATAGGCCTTGTAGAAAGCTTTCTCTGCCTCAACCAGGTCATAGTCCGCCAGGGCGCTGGTGCCCAGGCGCACGTTGTTCAGGACATAATCCTCATCGGTCTTGGCGGCCAGCGGCCGGAGCCGGTTGCGCGCCTCGGGGAAATTCCCGAAGTAATACGCATCGACAGCGCGCTGCGCCTCCGGGTGCTTCTCGGTCGAGCAGCCGGCGAGCCCCGCCATGATGACGCAGACAGCCGTCCATCCTGCAAGCGTTCGCATGACCTTACCCAACCTTTTCGACGCTCCTCAGTCCAGCATCCCCTTCACGCTCGTCTTCTTCACCTCGTACCGGTCGGTCCACACCTGCTCGCCGGTCTTCAGGTTCGTCAGGAAATACACGCACAGGTACGCGGCCGTCCGGCGCTTCTGGCTCTCTTCGGTCAACGAGCTGAACCGCGCTGTCAGGGCATACTCCGGCTGGATGCGCTCCGGATTCGGTCCGAGGTCCACATCCAGCTCGCGCTGCCGGAGATTGTAATAGCTGTCGCGGTTCATGACCCAGACGAATTTGTCCGGGGCATGCTTGCTGAGCAGCGATCGCACGCGGGCGGTGAACATCTCGGCCTGCCCGGCCGGCAGGATCTCGCCTGTCAGGCGGTTTTCCACCGGCTGCACCACGACAGTCAGCTTGCCGCCGCTGCGGCCCATGGCATCGGCCACCCGCTGCTCGCCCGCCAGCCCGCGGGCCATCTGGTCGGTCATGGTGAACAGGTCCACGCTGTCCAGCGCGGTGTTATGCCCGCTGGAGACCGCGGTTGAGGGCGCACAACCCGTCAACGCCATGCACCCCAGCGCCAATGTCATCAGCACCACACGCATGCCGTCGCTCCACATCCGGAACGAGCGAGGTTTCCTTACCGCGCGGTCTTCACCGTGTAATCGCGCACCCACACCTGGGCGCCGCTGCGCAGGTCCACCAGCGTGAACTGAAGCATGTACAGGTTCGTCGCCCGATTGGGCATGTCGAAGGCCTTGCCATACAGCGCGAACTGCGGCTGGATGCGCGGCGCGCCAGCCGCGCCGGAGCCCTGGCCATAATTCTCGGTCGGCCCATCCCACTCGCGCCCGCGCAGCCCGGCCAGATTCGCCTTGTTTTCGATCAGCGATACCCGGCCATAGCCGTATTTGCTCAGTTCTGTCCGCAGTTTCTCCAGGAAAATGTTGTAATTCGGTGCGAAATAGCGGTCGGTCGTCTGGTCCTGGAAGCGGTCCACCACCACCGTCCACTGCGTCTGGCTATTGCGCAGTTCAGGATGTGCCAGAATATCTCGCGAGAGCTGGGCGCTGGCGTCAACCAGATCCTTGCTTTGGAGTCCCCGATCATCTGGGTTCAGACTGTCCACCGGGGGACGCTGCCGGGCATAGTCATCCCGGCGATCGCCTGAACATCCGGCCAGTGATGCAGTTAAAACTATGGCCAGAAATAACTTGGAACCATTCCGCATGGGAAATCTCCTTGAGGCTAGTCGCTTTCAGCCTACCGCATTCACTTGTGTTTCTCAACAGGGCATCCTTACATCGTCCGAACGACTACTTGACGTGCGGGCGATGTCCTGCGATGTTAGACACCGCACCACGGGCCAAGGTTAACAATCCTTCCCTCCAGTCGTGTGTCTAAGGGATGTCCCGTGTGATCGCCGGGACGCTACACTGTCATGAAAACGACTCGGGATCGAAACAAGGAGGTCCCTGTGTTTGGCATCAAGAGATCGTTGACATCGGTTCTGGCGGGGCTGTTCCTGGCGGGCTGCCATGTCCCCGGCGCAAATACCCCCTATACCGCCCCCCCTGCGCCCAATCGCGATACCCGGCTCGCCGAGGTTCCCAAACCGATGCCCGCGCCCGACCCGGTCATGATCCCGCCCGGGCCGCAGCCTTATTACGATGAGCCGATCCTGGTAGACCAGCCTCCCGAGGCCAAACGCTTTGTCGAGGTCTACAACGATGTCAACCGCCCGCGCATCGTGGTCTTCGTCAACCGCTCGCTGGAAGGCCGGATCATCCCCACCCTTGACGCCGCCGATGATCGCGGGGGGTATCTTCGGCCCGGAGAGTATGATGTGCTCAACGCCCGCAGCATTGACTACGGCATGTTCGAGATGCAACTGGCGGACTGGATGAGCGCGGATGGCAAGGTGAACATCGTCAGCCCGATGCTCGTCCATCGCACCCTCACGCCCGACCAGGAAAAGGCGCTGCAGGAAGGGCGCGTCGGCGCGCTGACCGAACTGGCCAAGACGCTGCGGGCGAGTATCCTCATCCAGGTTCAGGCCAGGCCCACGCGGCAGACGCCTGCCGGCCTTGACCTGCGGATGGTCGCCGAGTCCATCGACGTTCAGACCGGCGAATCACTGTCGCGCGTCGGGTTCGATGTATCTCCGCCCTTCGACAAATACGCCATCAACCGCCACACGCGGTTCATGGCCCGCAAACTGATGGATGGCATGATCCAGAACTGGAGCACACCGCGAGGCCAGGTCCAACCGGCCTCGGCCGAGGCTCCCGCACCAGCCCCGGTTCTGCAGCAACCGCCAGCGCCGGAGTCGTTGCCTCCGGCGACCCAGCCATCGGCCGTCCCGCAGCCCCCGCGCGGCGGCATCGGGCCACGGATTCCGTCCTATTGAGCGGTGAGTGAAGACGTATGCTTACGACTGACCATTTACCATTGCCCACTGACAAACCCATGAACAAGATCGTACTCATTACCGTCGTCAGCACGTTTGCCCTGATGGCCGGCTGCGGTCCACGCCATCCGGTCGAAGCGCGCATGGAACCCTATGCTGAGAAGCAGTTCAGCCTCGCCAGCAAAGACCTGCGCGGCCGGCTCACCATCGACAAGCCCGTCATGACGCGCCAGAACGGCCTGCTTTTTGTCGAAGTGCCGATTCGCGCTGCTTCCAACTACAACCTCTTCATCGATTACCGGGTGACCTTCTTCAATGATCAGGGCCAGAGCGTCTATCAGGGTCCATGGGAAAGCAAGACCCTCCAAAGCCGCGTGTTCGACCGCATCCAGTTCAACGCCCCTGCGGCCGACGCCGTCGATTTCCGCATGGATATCCGGTATTCGCAGTAGCGGGATAAACCGACGCTGGCCGAGTCCACCGCCCCTCACTCGTCCAGCCACAGCGCCGCCGTCACGCATCGCGCGCAGTACCGGCTACCCTTGGCCACCCCGTTGACCATTTGATCGGACATAGCCCAATAGGCGCTGCTGTTCTGCGTCTGCCATCTTACGTGCGCTGCGTCGGCTGCCTTCTGGTTGTCATCGCCTCGCTCCAGCCCAAACAGCATCCGTATCACGTGCTGAAACAGGGCGATCTTGCTCATCCAAGAGTGGTCGCTCGAACTCGATAGCCGCAATCCGCCATCGCCGAAGCGGTTGCGGCCTTCTCGATCCTCCAGCAGGGTCTGTGTGTGGTGCTTGAAGGCCTCCACCAGCTCGCCAAAACGCGGGTTGTAGATGCGGGCGCCGTCTGGCAGGCCTCGGCTGGCCTCCGCCTGTCTCAGATAGATGTCCCAATAGAGCGGGTAGACCAGGCCTTCGATGGCCGGGAGGATGCGCGACCCACGTGCGGCACTGTCCTTCTCAAGAAGCGCCGGCAGGAACCCCTCCTCCGTCATTTGTCCGCACACCGTCTCGGCCAGCCCGGCCGCATCCAGGAAGGCGAACTCGGCCGTCGTCTCATAGTCAATGTCGCCTGTCGCCTCGTAGAGCTTCTGGTTCAGCAGGCTCAGTCCCAGGTACGCCGCGAAGCACTTGGTTGCCAGGTACAGGCTTCCTCTCGCCTGTGCCAGCGATGCGTCCGCTGTGTCGTAGGTCGTGGTCTCCTGCCCTCGCCCACACCGTACAGAATCAAACTTCATGACACCCGTGCGTTTGTCGCGATCGGGGTGGTCGCGATGGCTCATGCTCTGCCCGCACGCGCGGATGATGTGCGCGTTGCTGGCCGCCCATGCGTTATCGCCCGTCCTGGCGACATAGCACGCGGCCATCAGAATCCAATTGCACAACTGCTCCTGCGTCATCTGGCTGAAGCAGCCGCTCAGGTTTGCCAGCTCATAGCTGCTGTGCCCGAAGGGCGCAAAATGGCCGCTTGCGCCCTGGTCATGGCAGAACGATATCCCGCCGTTGGCAAATTGCCCGGTCTTCGGGTCCTTGATCTGGTCGTGGTAGCCGTAGTGGCGAATGAATCCATCCAGCACATTACGCACCACCCACGGATTGTGCCGCAGTTCCCAGAACACCTGGTCCGCCGCAGCATCCAGCTTGTTGAGCATGCGATATTCCCCCTCGTTGACGACCCAGTACGGCTGGTGCGCGATGTCCAGCAACTGCGTGTTGCCATAATACGACCGCGTTGCATGTGCCAGTAGAAACTGCTGGTCGGCCGACAATCGGGATTCCAACAGTTCCATATCCCTCGCCTCGGCCGCCTTCGCCAGTTCCTCGCTCCGGTCCAGGGCTTCATCCAGAACAGCCTCCAGGCTGCCAAAGTAACGCGTGTACAGATATCGCCCCTCCAGCCGTGTCGTCACTGTGCCGTCGATGTAACACCCGATCGCCAGCGCCATCGCATATTGCTTGCCCGCGGGCACCTCAAAGCCTATTCCCGGGCAGTTGCCCAGCAGATGCACCGGATTGTCCGGCTCGCCGATTCCCGCATCCGGGTGCCAACGCAGAAATACGAACGGTTTGACGTCGGCTGGCGCTGCTCCGGTCGACAGGTCCACCAGCCTCGCCGCCACGCCCAAGGCGCGCCCATGCCCGAACCCCACGCGCCCGGCGGCCAAGCCCTCATCCAGAATCCGTACCCCGGGACTGCCGAATCGCACCGCGAAACACCCTGTCTTCGTCTCCGTTCCGTGTCGGTTGTCCACGACCAGTCTCGCGGCGATGGCCGGCAACAGACAATCCCGCATCTGCCTTGCGGACGCGCCCGCCGGGTCATGAATGGTCCCAAAGGGTGTATAGATGGCGAACCCCATATCCGGCGTAGTCCACCGGTCCGTCCCCCACCCGTAGTGCCGTCTGATTTCACCTTGGGCAAAGACACGAATGGCACGATCGTTCGCCGATTTCGCCTGTTCCACGAGGAACACATTCTCCGAATTGCCCGCTTGGGCTCCCTCGAAGAACGGCAGGCACCGCAGGGGCGAAGCCGTGTACCGGTCTCCATCTCGCACGCCGATATACAGGTCCTGATCCGCCGGCTGCCCCAGTTCCGCACCCAGCCCGCCGCGCGTTCCGAAATGCCCGCAGGTGAAGCTGAAGTACGCTCCCATTGGCGAGTGATGCGCGTTGAACGAAACATCCCCGTGAAAAGCTGGCAGTTCCATGCCGGCCATTTTGGACCCTGCCGCGCCGCGAGACAAGCTCCATTATCCCGCGACCTTACCTTCCGATCTGAGGCATCATCGCCGGACCGGTGGCGGGGTGCTCTTCAGCTTTGTTCTCCAAGGCCTGCTGAAGGACGTGATCGATCGCGGCGGCGTTGAACTTCGGGCGGATCGCGCCAAGCAGGCTGCCCGAGGGCTTGTCCATCAGGCACGGATACACCGTGCCGTTGCCGGCGATGCGCACCCGATTGCACCTTTTGCAGAAAGGGCAGCTCATCGCGGTGATGAAGCCGACGCGGGCGCTCCGGCCGAAGGACATGCCGGCCGTGTAACGTTTCGCTGGATCGCTGGTGTCCGGCCGGGTCGCCCAGTTGATTCCCATATCCGCGAGGCGCTGTCGCATCTCCTCCTCGGACACGAAACGCTCCTGCCAGCGAGCGGCCAGCGGCCCCAACGGCATCAGCTCAATAAAACGGATTTCCAGGTGCTTCCATGCCGCGAACAGCAGAAGGTCGGGCAACTCCCAGTCGTTCTCGCCGCGAACCACCACCGTATTCAGCTTGACCGGCATCAGTCCCGCCGCAATCGCCGCATCGATCCCCCGAATGACTTGCGGCAGCCCGTCCATTCCCGTGATGCGCTGATATTTCTCGCGATCCAGCGAGTCCAGACTCACATTCACTCGCTTCAGCCCCACCTTCGCCAACGCCTCCGCCTGGGTAGCCAGCCTAAGTCCATTGGTCGTCATGACCACTTCGTTCAGGCCAGGAATCTTCGCCAATCGGGATACGATCTCGACCAGATCATCTCGCTCGGCCGGCTCGCCTCCGGTCAATCGCACTTTACTCAGGCCGTGGTTCTCGGCCAGATGCCGCACGAGCGATTCGATCTCGCCAGCTGTCAGCAGATCCGCGTCAGCCCCGTTGCCCATCTCGTCCGGGCGGCAGTAGATACAGCGCAGCGAACAGTCGGCCGTCAACGACAGCCGCAAATACTCGAATCTCCTTCCAAATCGATCGCACAATACGCCCATTGCCTCGCTCCAAGCCTGGAAGAACCAGAAGTCCCCCCTCCTTCTACCGTAGCTCATGCATCCACTCAAGGGAATTGGAACCGAAATTGACCTATTTTGCTTGGCCAGACCATCCTTTGGCGCTGAGGACTGCGGCAGGGATGTCCTGCGCCTGTACGGCGGGAGGATTATTGCGATAAATCCTTATTCGATCGCAATTTCCGGCGTTGCCGCACTGTTTCCACCAGCGCTTCCATTCGGGTGCGCAGCGTCGGACCGATCGCATCGCTCAGCGGCGGGACCTCGATCTCGATCACGGGCAAGCCGCCCTCCCGCTCCATCCGCTTCCGAATGGCCTGCCCTTCCAGGCCGCAGTGGCTCGCGCCCGGAATGCGCGACACCAGGATGGCCTCAGCGCCGAAGAAGCGGGCGTCGTGGGCAATCCTCTCCACCCGATCGGCCGCCGGGCCCGCCATGGGATCGGCAAGCGCCATCCGCGCCAGGGCCTCCATCGGCTGCAGGTCCTCAGGGATCTCATCCAGCGCGTGGCAGAACAGGAACTCCGTTCCGCAGAGCCTGCCGCCGCATTCCTCCAGCAGGTTCATCGCCCGAAGATCCGCGACCGGATTGACCCAGAACACCTTCGGCGCTGACTCCTCCAGCAGTCCCTGCCGGGTCACAATCCTCTCCGTGACCTCATCCAGCAGGGCACCGAGGACTTGCAGGGTCTCTCCCCGGTCGGAGCAGTAGTGGATTGCCAGCATCTCGGCGATCAGCATCTCCAGCGCCGGCAGCGGACAGCGCGGGGCGGTGAAGACCCGTCGCCGCAATTCGGCCAGGATTCGCCGCACGCGGTTGGCCATGCGGATGCCGTCAACAAGCATCTCATCCGTGATCGCGCGGGCGGTCGCGCCACTGATCGCTGTACGGATGCGATCCAACTCTCCACGCACGAACGCCACCTGCTCGACCGGCGCAAGGAACAGGCCCGGCAGGCGGACCGGAGCCTCATCCGCTTCTGGCTTCCGGCGGTGGGGGATTTCCCACCAGAGGATCGGCCAGCCCAGCGATTCAAGGCGCTGGGCGATGGCGCTGAAGTCGTCGCAGGTGGCGCCGACGCTGCTGATCAGCAGGTCCGGCCGGGGGAAGTGCAGGCCGCTCTGAAACGCCCCCAGCATGGCACGTACGGGGCAGAATGTTTCGTCGATCCCCAGGCGCTGGGCGAGGGTCAGGTCGCAGGTGCTCTGTTCCATGACGCACGGGACCCACCAAGTCCCGTCCGGATAGAAAGCCACGGCGTCCGGAAGGGAGTACACCATCACCGGCACGGTGCCCAGGTCCTTCATGACGCCGATGATCGGTTTTCCCTGCCGGCGGGCGGAGAAGAGCCGGTCCGTCTCGCTCAACAGGAAGTTCCACAGGCGCAGGGCGGCGGGGGAGTCGTCGAAGCGCAGGTGGAGCAGCCGGTAATCGCCATGCTCCACGTGTCGTCGAAGGGGCCCGCCGTAGGCGGGCTGGCGCAGCCCGGCCGCCACCAGCTCCTGATATCGCTGGTCCCACTCCTGGAGCGAGATCTGCTTTGGGCAGTGGTTCATGAAACAACATCCAGCAGGGCCTCAATGCGGTTGCGCGTGCGTTGAAGGTCGTGATCCTCGCCGCCCATGTCGATTTCGATGACCGGCAGCCCTGTCGCCTCACGCAGCGGCTGAAGCTGGGCATGCCACAGGTCGCACCAGAGCGAGCGCACCAGGATGATGCCGCCGATACGTCGCTCCTTCAGCATGCGTTCCAGATAATCATAGAGCATGGTGTCTGGACGGCGGAACGCATCGGGGATGGTCTGAAAGTAAGTCCGCACCAGCTCATTCAGCGGCTCCGCCGGCAGCGTTGCAGGATTGAATGGCGCAGGCAGCGTACGCTCACCGGCCTCGGTTGCATCCAGGGCGATGTGCCCGCCGTGCCGCTCGATCTCGTCGTATATCCACCAGTCGGACTGCCGCAGCGGCCCGCCCAGGAGCGCGATCGGCTTGCCTGCCCGGGCGCGCGTGTTGCTGGAGGAATCCATCTGCGTGCCGGCGCCGGCGCCGGCGATTGCCCGCGCAAATTCCCGACCGCTCATGAATGCACGAAATCCTCGCACGGATTGCCGGAGCTCATCATACCGCCGCATGGTCTCGGCCAGTCGCCTGGCGGCGGGTCGCAGCCCGCCGAGGTTCACCAGGAAGCGAGAAAGCCGCTCCAACTCGTCGCGGTAGAGCTGCAAGACGCCCGGCGTTTGCCAGGTGGCCGGCATGTTGAAAAGAAACGTGCGACCCTGGCCCATCGACCCCGCGACGGTCTCGGCCATTCGCCGCATCTGGTCGCAGGTGGTGGTCATGACGACGGCGTCCGCAACGTTGGAAACGGCCAGCGAGAATGCTGCGGCGAAGGTGCACACGCCAGCCGGAGCTGAGGGCGCTGCACCTGCGGGAATCGCCCGGCCAGGCCGCAGGCCATGGGCCGCGATCCACTCCGGGGGAATAAACGGGGATGTATAGAGTATGTGACCGGTCATACCCGCAAGCTCGCGATGCTCTTCGTCGCAGTTTCGGCCCTTATCCCGTCTTCCTTGCCACGAAGACGCCCTGGGCGATCTTCCGCGCGTGAGCCAGTTCCCGCATGAACCGCATCTCGCCGCTCAAGGCCTGCATCAATGCCGTGTCAAATCCGATGATTCGCAGGGCATCATACGTGAGCTGCAGATTCAGCATATTGAGGTAGAGATCCACGTAGATTGGGAACCGCTTCGTGTCCTCGGCGACCAGCACGCTGCAGCCCGCCTCCTGCAGAAGAGCTGCATAATGGTCGATGTCCAGGATGGCCGGGAACTTCATGAACTGGAGCAGGCGATCGGCCTCAGCGTCAGTCAGCCCCGCCGGGCCCTCCACCCAGTCGGTGAATGCGACCGTGCCGCCGGGGCGGACGACTCGGGCGGCCTCGCAGATCAGGCGCGGCTTGTCTACCACGTAACACCAAGCATCTTCGGCCCAGGCGAAGTCGGCGCTGGCCGACGGCAGGCCGCTGGAGCATGCGTCGGCCAGGACGAAGCGGATGCGGTCCGCCATGCCCGCATCGCGACATCGCTGAATGCCGCGCTGGACAACGTGGGGCGTCGCATCCACGCCTGTCATCTCCGCCACTTGTCGAAATCGGATCAAGAATCGCATCCCCGCTCCGGTGCAGCAGCAGAAATCGACGCCCCTGGAGCCCGGTGCGATACCCGCCCGCTCCGCCAGGTCCATGGATGAAACGAGGCCGCCGATGTGGATCTGTTCCCCCATAATCAGCTCCCACAGGTCGCCTTCCGGACCCGTATAGACCTCCTGCACGTTGGCCAGGCCGATATTCTTGGTGCATTTCATGGCTTGGGTTCCTAACCTAGAGCGTTGCGGCTGCGAGATCAAATCCGGTTTGTTTGCGGGCGGTGGTCATGTGGCGGTAAATCTTTAATTGCCAAATTGATACGAGCGAATTGTCGATCGTGAGACGCCGTGGCTGCTTCGTGCATTCTCCGTCCGTGCGATTGCCAAATGGTGCTTCGGCGCGCATGGCGAAACCCGATCCTATCGGTCGCAGCCAGCTTGCTGATGAGGCCCGAGCCGCTATAATCCGCACCTCCTTCCCGTGGGAAGGAAAGCTCGGTCGCATGCCTCGAAACCATGCCGCCGGGGAAAAGCGCATCAGTCGCCTGCGTGTTTTGAGCTGGAGCTGTTCCGGCAGCGATTCAGGCGCTGCGCGTGTTTTGAGCGGGCCGTTCCGGGCCCGTGGAAAGCCCTGCCATGAGCCGATACACCGGCCCGAAGGTTAGACTGTCCCGTCGCGTTGGCGTTCCCATCGCGGATATCCCCAAGCACACAGCCAAGGAGCTGAATCTTCCCGGGATGCATGGTTATCGCGGTCGGCGAAACACCGAGTATGGCGTCCGCCTGGCCGAGAAACAGAAGCTGCGTTTCCATTACGCGATGATGGAAAAGCAGTTCCGCCGGTTCCTGACAATCGCCAAGCGGTCCAAGGGCAATACGGCCAACACGATGATCCAACTTCTGGAATGCCGGCTGGACAACGTCTTGCGCCGGCTGGGCGTCGGGCGGACCATCTGGGCCTGCCGGCAGATAGTGGCCCACGGCCACGTCATCGTCGACGGGCGGAAGACCGATATCGCCAGCTACCAGGTTCAGCCTGGACAGACGATCACATTCAAGGAAGGCATCCACAAGGTCCTCCGTGACAATATGGAGCAGGCGGCCGGGCACAATGTTCCCGGTTGGCTGGAATTCAACCCCGCCCAGCTCACTGCCAAGGTGCTGCAGATGCCGAACGTCGAGGATGTGCCTTTCGAAGTGAACATGAACCTGATCATCGAGTTCTATCGATAGTCCAACATCCGTTACAGCGATTTCTGGAAGCCTGGAGATCTCGCCGTCTCCAGGCTTCTTGTCTGTGCCGCAGTCTCTGGTACTCGTTCAGAGAGCCATGTCAGGGGCCGATCCGGCAAATCGTGCGGTGTGGAACCGGCGGAACGCGGCGGCGTCAAACGGGTGCCGGCGGCGCATCGTCGCCCGGCGTGAAAGGAGCCTTGTGATGTGGTACGGCAGGAAGCGGGCGGGCGTGGCGATCGTGGTGTTGGCGGGAATTGCGGCAACGGTCCTGGCCGGGGATGGCTTTGGCTTTAAATGTGCTGACAGCCAGTGCGGCCACAAGCCCACGATCGTCTTCGGCGGGGGGAAGATGTTCGAAGCGGTGACCGGATATTGCCACAGGTGCCAGAAGGTTCAAACGGTGACATGGACGAGGGAGGGCGCTTTGCTGGTGGACAAGGTGGTCGCCCCGCCCAAGCCGCTGGCGGAGGTGTGGAACCCCGCAACGGGCCAGGTGCGGCGGGTGTTCCGATGTCCGGGATGCGAAGGCGGTTTCATGGAGATTCGCTCGCCCGCGGAGATCACGCATTGCCCGAAATGCGCCAAGGAAGGCTTCGCCGTCGATCCCGACGCCCCGCGCCTGGCGGTTGACTGAGGGCCGTGCCGCGAAGGCGAGCAGGCATCGATCGTCGTCTCGCTTTCGCCGTGCCACAGATTCATGTAGCTGGAACACATTCCATCCGAACGACGTTTCGGCTCCGGTGTCGGCCGACTACACTGGGAGGTCATGGTCCTTCCCCTCGGCCGTTATGCACGGAGCTTTGCCGCATATCATCTGATCATTGCATTCGGCGTCTGGGGTGGCGTGGTCACTTCGCTGGTTTCAGCGGTGCTCATCATGAGTGGAAAGCCGGCGCCACGGGCCCTCATGCTCATGGTCGTCGGGCTGACGGTGCTTTGGGTCGTTGTGGGCGGCACGTTCATGCGTTTGGGCCGTGATCGCGTCCGTGCGCTTGTGCAGCGGGCTCCCTGGGACTGGCGTCTGACGTTCATCGTGTTCTGCACCCTGCTGGCGCTGGTGGAGGAAGCCATCACGACGATGATGACCAATCTGGCCCCGGTGTTCGGAGTTCCGGTGGGGGTTGCCTACATTACCGCCAGCGCCAATTACATCGATGTCGTCTGTTGCCACAGTGTGATCGTGTTTGTCCCCATGTTCATTGCATGGGCGTTCCTGCTCTCATGCCGAAGGTTCTCACCGGACGCCGTGTTCATCCTGTTCGGGCTGACAGGCGTCCTTGCCGAGGCCGGCTCCTTTGGCCTGGCGAACCTTGCCAATGCCGGCTTCTGGGTCTTCGTGTACGGCTTGATGGTCTACCTGCCTGCCTACTGCATCCCGGCGAACCGGCCGGCGCGGCCGCCAAGGTGGTGGCATTACCCGCTGGCGGTCGGTCTGCCATTGGTTGCGGCAATGCCTGTTGCCGGCGTCGTTGCGTATCTGCATCCAACCAAGATTCACTTCGCGCCGATCGCGGGCTGAAGGTGATCCATCTCGTCATGCGGCGCCCTCGGCCGGGGCGCCTATCGTCCCTTGGCTCGCGCGATCGTCCTTGCCACCTGCTCATGCACGTCTCTGGGTCGGGGCACCATCTGCCACGAGCCCAGCGGGCATTGGTCATCGTGGGGGATGATGGTGATTGAGCCGATCCGGCAGAGCCGCTCTTTCGGGGTGGCCTCCAGCATCGCCCTGGCCACTTTCCTTAGAGCGCAATCATAGATATCCACGCTGAAGACTCCCGACAGGCGGATGATCCGCAAATCCGTCAAGATATACAGCCTGCTCATCCATTGAAGGACTGACCACGTCAGGCGGCCCATCGCCACGATCACGCCCACCATTGCCCACTGGTGGCCGGCATAGGCGAAGCGGTCATCCAGCACCGCGGCGAGCACAGTCAGGGCGATGATGGCGGCGAGGCTACGGTAGCAGGTCAGCAGGATGAACCAGCGGCTTGGCCGCAGGATCAGCAGCACCAGTTCGCCGTCCCGCAGGATGTGGCCGCCGAGCAGCGCACCCATGGGCGTTGACACCGTGGGCCGGGCGGTGGCGGCGCCGCCCTCGGCGGAATGGACCTCGGTGGGCGATTGCGGCGTGGCCTGTGGCGGAGGGGACGCTGGCTGCCGCCGTTGCGCAGGATCGCTTCCGAGGCGCCATCGCGCCAGACGTTCGGCCTTCTCCACCAGGTTGGGCCAAGAATGGGTCATCTATCCAATGCTCCCGACCGCTGCAACGCCGCCTCGATCACCCGCCGGTCCAGGGTTACGATGTCCGGCAGGTTCCGGTAGTAATTGCCAAGGTCCAACCCATACCCCACCACAAACACGTCGGGGATGTCAAATCCAACGTAATCCACCGGTGTCTGGGCCGCCCCGGCCGTCGGCTTGCGCAGCAGCACGCAGGTCTTCACCACCACAGGCTGCATGGCCAGCAGTTTCTGGCGGACCAGGCCGATCGTGCCACCGCTGTCGAGAATGTCATCCACCAGCAGCACGTGTCGGTTTCTCACCTCGCCGATCTGGTCCGCCAGGATCGTCGAGCCTTGCGTCCGCGTGCTCGTGCCGGGATAGCTGCTGACCGTCAGCAGCCCAATGCACATCCGCAGCGGCATCCGACGGATCAGGTCCGCGGTGAAGATCATCGCGCCGGTCAGCAAAGGAACGATCGTGATCTCGACATCATCCTCCGCGTGTCCGCCCGGGGCGAAGTCGCCCGTGATCTGCCGGGCCAGTTCGTCCACGCGCCGGGCGATCTGTTCCTGCGAAATGAGCACCTGCTCGATGTCGCGCTTCATTTCCGGATTCTAACACTGTGGTCGCCGCGATGCGCGGGCGCAACGGCATTCGCCTCTCGCCGTCAAAGGCCCCATGGGCCGCGCATGGCGGCGGCGGTCAGTCGCTGGGCTTCGGGATCATCGATGAACCGCTCCACTTGGGTGTGCCACGTCACCTTCCGTCCCAGCCGAAGGGCGATATTACAGAGGTGGCATAACGTCGCGGCGGCATGGCCGTCGGCGGCCGTGGCGGCGACGGAATCGCCGGTGCGGATGGCCCGGACAAAGTCCGCGAAATGGTTGTCGCTCTGGTGAAGGTGTGTCTGGTCCGGGCGGATTACCTCGCTTAGCAACGAAGTCTGGCTCGCCGTCACATGTCCTTCGGGCAACCCGGCAAAAACCCATCCGTCATCGCCCTCGAATTTCACCCCTCGCTGCCGGTTGCTCGACACCATCACACGTAATCCGTCGGGGCAACGCATCTCGACATGGTATTGAATGGCCGTGTCGAACAGGCTGTTTCGGTAAAACGCGGCAAGGCCACGGCTTGCGACCTCGATCGGTCCGTCCGGCAGCGGGCCGGCACCCCACAGGGCGATGTCGGCCGCATGAGCGCCGCCGTCGGCGATCTCACCGCCGCCGAAGTCATACTGATATCGCCAGTTGAAGTGCGACCCCGCCTTGGTGTACGGCCGCCAGGGCGCTGGACCCAGCCACATCTCGTAATCAAGCTCGGGCGGGATCGGGGCGGCCGCCTGCAGGCCCACATCCGGCCGGTCGGCCGGCAGGCCCAACCACACGCGATGAAGCCTCCCGATCCAGCCGCCTCGCACCATTTCGCAGGCATGGCGGACCGCGGGAATGGACCGCGCGATGCTGCCGGTCTGCACCACACGGCCATATCGCCGCGCAAACTCCGCCACGGCTCGTCCCTCGGCAATGGAATGCGCCAGCGGCGTCTCGCAGTAGACATGCTTGCCCGCCTTCAGCGCCGCCACTGCCATGGCGGCATGCCAGTGGTCGGGCGTGGCGATCACCACCGCATCGACATCATCGCGGACAAGCGCCTGGCGGAAATCGCGAAGCGCCAAGCAGGCCCTGACCCCGAATCGCCGGACCAGGGCGTGGGCGATGCGCAGGCGATGGCCGTCCACATCGCAGACCGCGACGATGCGCACCTCTTCCATCGCCGCCAGCGATCGCAGGTGCGCGGCGCCGCACCGGCCGATGCCGATAATCGCCAGGCGAATTGGCTCGCCCGGTGCGGCATCGCCGAAGACCGGCGATGTGACCATCAGCGGCGTTGCCACCGCCGCCTTCAAGAACGCTCGCCGCGAGGTCCGCATAGGCATTCCGGGTCGGGCTCAGACATCAGCCGCCGGTCACTTCTTGAACCCCTTCACCTGGATCGGCTTCTGCCCGTCGGGCTTGGGCATGAACATGTCCTTGCCCGTCAGGCCGCACGCCTGCACCATTCGCAGGGCGTATTCCAAGCTGCCCAGTTCGTTGCCGGCGTTGTTGGTGCCGAGACTGAATTTCGCGCCCTTTTCCTTGGCCAGCTTGATGAATCGTTCGCTTGGGATGCGGTTGGCGGCGCCGATCTCAATCGCCACGCCATGGGCCACCGCCGCGTCGATCACGTTCATCATGCGCTCGGTCGTCCAGAGCTGGTCGTATTCCTTTGCCAGAGGCGCCGGCAGGATCGTCGCGTTGGCATAGATGTCGATCGGCTCGTCGCTGATCACTTTCACGATCCGATCGACGTACATGTCCATCCATTGCTGCTTGTCGCCGATTTCCCCCAGCTCATCCTTGATCCAGATGCGCATGCGCTTGCCGTTGTCATCCGTGAACGTCATGGCGTCAGAAAACACATAGTCGAACTTCGCCACGGCCTCCGGCGAGAACATGTGCACCCATTCGCGGCCCTCCGCCTGCATGCCCAACCACACCGGCAGGCCCTTCATGCCCTGGATGAACTGCTCGATCCCCGCATCGTCGGTGATCGGGAAGTTCAACCCGCAGTTGGGCGCTACGCCGTAGCTGATGCCCGTTGCCCGGGAATGCGCCAGCAGTTGCTCGATGGTCAGCCCTCCCTTGAGGTGCGAGTGGAAGTCGATGATCGGAAAACTCTCCGTGCTCAGCGCCTTCACCAGTGGGTATTTCTCCCCGCCGGGGCTCGCCGGCACCCCGAACACCACGTCGATCGGCCGAACCATGATATTCCGGAACATCACCCGGCTGGCCGGATCATGCCCCTGCAGGGCAAATGTGCCGCTGCCCAGGTTCCGCCGCCGGCCGGAATCGCCGCGGTTCAGCCCTTCGGGTTCCGTGTAGTCCACCACAAGCAGATCGTTCAGCTTCACCCGCACCCGCGCGCCTTCCACGATGATGTGCATTGTGAACCATTCTTCATCCTTCATGAGCTGTTTGAAGATGTTGCGCACGCCGTACAGGCTGCCCGTCTTCTTGAACTCGTAATAACCGTCATGCTCGGGCTGCGTGTTGTTGATCTGCACTTCCAGGCCTTGCTCCAGCCAGCCGGCGTCCTGCCACGCCGTGTGGAAATAGACGCCGGAGTTGGCTCCCGCCCCCGCCTTAACGTCCACCTTAAGTTCAAAGCTCTTGAACTTGGCGGTGCGCAGATCGCCCACATAAAACAAGTGGGCTCGGGGCCCGCTGGCCACGATCGCCCCATCCCGAACTTTGAATGTCTCCGGGCTCTCGTTGGCTTTCCAGCCGTTCAGCGTTTTGCCGTCGAACAGCGACACCCACCCGTCGGCCGCCCCCTCCGTCGGCTGGGGCGCATTCTTCGACTGGCACGACACCGCCACGCACACCGTCGCCGCCAGCACCAACATCATCTTCAGCATAGTGGACCCTCAAAGGAATTGCCCGCCAGTATCGCACCGCCCCATGCTCAGTCAAGCCGCACGCCGGCGCGGCCCAGACGGTCTGCTCCGCGTGCGACAGACCCCGCTCATACGCCGGGGATCAGCATCGACATCACCAGTGTCGTTCCCAGCCCGGCCACCGAGATCACGAACAGCAGCACCGTCCAACTCTTCAGCGTCTGCTGCTCGGTGAAGCCGCCCAACCGGCTGACCAGCCAGAATCCGCTGTCGTTCATCCACGACACGCCCACGGCCCCGTACCCGATCGCCAGGAAGATGTACACAGGGTGACATCCGAGTGCCCCGGGCGCGCTCATCAGCGGATACATCATCGAGCTGGTCGACAGCATCGCCACCGTCGCCGAACCCTGCGCGATTCGGATCACGATTGCCACCAGCCACGCCAGAACGATCATGTTGATCCCTTGCCCATCCGCCGCCGACTTGATCGCATGCCCCACCCCCGCGTTCTTCAGCATGCCCCCAAATGCCCCGCCCGCGCTGGTGATCAGAATCACCACGCCCGCCATGGCCAGCGGCGGGCCGATCCGCTCACCCGCTTGCGCCAGGCTCCACCCGCATTGCCGCACCACCAGCCAGATCGCGAACGCGGTGCCCAGCAGCAACGCGACGTGCCTGTCGCCCACGAAGGTCATCCACGCCGTCAGCCCCGGCAAAGCATCCTTCCCGAATGCGCTCAGGAACGATGCCGCTCCGATCAGCGCCACGGGCAGCAGCACCGGCACCACGCTTGCCCACAGCGGCGGCAACTCGCTGTCAGGCCGGTTCACGGGCGAATCCGCGCTCTCCATCGCGGCCCGTGTCTCCTCTGGTGGCGTCACCGGCATCCTCGCATTGATCCATTTGGCCGCCATCCACCCGCAAATGGCGGGCACGATCCCCGTCAGCAACCCCACCCAGATCGTCAGCCCCGGATCGATCCGCAGGTCGGTCGCCATGGCCAGCGGCCCGGGATGCGGGATCACCATCGAATGCGTGATCACCCCCGCGCAGCAGATGGCCAGGATGTACAGCAGATAATCCCGCTTCGTCCGCCAGTACATTGCGTGCGCCAGCGGCACCAGGAGCATGAATATCGTGTCAAAGAAGATCGGAATCGACACCACGTACGTCGCCGCCAGCAGCGCCAATCCGCCGTTGCGTTCCCCGAACCACCGCAGAAACTGCCTTACCACCCGGTCGGCCGCGCCGCTCTCCAGCAGGCACATTCCGATGATCGCCGCCAACACGATTACGATGCCCACCTTGGCCGCCGTCCCGCCGAATCCCTCAGCCGTCAACTCGATGGCCCGCACCCAGTGCAGCGGCGAAGGCTTGCCCATGATCCCCATTGGCACAGGCAACGCCCCCACACGCGCCATGAACCCCACCGCCATAGCCGACACGATCAGCGCCACGAATGCGTGCACCCGCACCGCCGTAATCAGCGTGACCACCAGCCCTACGCTCACGCCCAGCACCGCCAGCGGCCAATACGTGGCGAATGTCCCGCTCGAGTTACGCAGCAGAAATGAAACCCAAGTCGCGATCCCCACGACCACTATCGCGGCCAGCAACGCAATCCCCGCCCCGGATATGCCCGTCGTGCGCTGCCGCCCGGCCACCTGCTCCAGCGTCGCCATACCGCCTCCAGCCCGGTTTTTTATTCCATCGCCATTCCCGGCCGCATGTTACGTGAACAGACCGTCCCTTCACAAGCTTCGCGCCTGCCCCCGACAGCGCGATCTGCGTCCAATCCCCTTCAAAGCAGATGGTTAGTAGCTCTGCCCAATGCAAACAGCATTACGCTGTTGCCGGACGGCCATCTGCCGGCCGCGCCATCCGCCTGGCCTTGTTCTCGGTGTACAATCCAGTGGTGATGCCCCTTGAGTACTCCTTGCCGGCGCTGCCCCTGTTGATCCTCATGAACGCGTTTTTCGTCGCGGCCGAGTACGCCCTTGTCGCCATTCGTGATGTCCAGATCGAACAACTTAGACAACGAGGCTGGCGCGGGTCGGCCGCCGCCATGTCGGCCATGAAGACTCGGCCGGCCGACTCCATCGGAGCCATCCAGGTCTGCATCACCATGACCAACCTGCTGCTCGGATGGATCGGCGAGCCTGCCATGTCCCGCCTCCTGCATGCGGCGCTCGGCCCGCTGGCCGCACATATTCCCGGTGTGGTATTCACGCCCCTGGCCACGCTCCTCAGCTTCGTCGTGGTAACGCTTCTCACCGTGGTCTTCAGTGAACTGCTGCCCAAGGCGCTGACCCTTCGCAGCGCGCCGCCCGTGGCCGTCCTTACCGCGGTGCCCATCCTCGCCATCGGCCGCCTCATCAGACCCCTCGTGTGGCTCATGAATGCCCTGGCCAACCTCGTGACTCGCCCCCTTGGGCTCGGCCGAGTACAGGATATGGAGCGGGAATTGGCCACGCCACAGGACATCATGTACCTGACGAGACAGGCGGCGGCCGACGGCCAGCTCGATCAGCGCGAACGCGATGTGATCCTCAATACGCTTGCCCTGGGCAAGCGCACCGCCCGGCAGATCATGGTGCCCCGAAAGGAGGTGGTCTCTCTGGACATGCGCTGGTCAATCCAGAAGAACCGCGAGATCATGGAAGAGCACCTCTACAGCCGCCTTCCCCTATGCGACGGCGGGCTGGATCATGTCATCGGCGTGATCCGCACACGGGAATTCCTCGCCGCTTGCGAGGATGCGGCCGATGTGAGCGTGCTTTCGCTGATTGCCCTCAAAGCCGTCTTCATCCCCGAAACGCTTCCCGTCGACCGCCTCCTGACCGCCTTCCGTGAGCAGAACACGCAGATGATGTTCGTGGTGGATGAATACGGCGGCATCGAAGGCATCATCACCCTCCGCGATGTCGTCGATGAACTCCTCGCCGCCCACCCGGCCGCCCTCTGAAGGTCGGCCTGTTCTTTCGTCGCGATGACTGCTGGCGGGCCGAGATGCCCACCTTATCCTCCCTTTCCCTTACCGCCCGCGAAAAGACCCACGGATCCCGCAGGTTCCGTGGGTCATCAACTAGCCGATTGCACAACCAGCCTCATTGGCCGCGACGCCGTCGATACGCCACAAGGCCGCCCAACAAGGCCAATCCTCCGGCCATCGCCGATGGCGTCGGCACCGCCACCGGATCGATGCTTGCGAATCCGGTTAACGCCGCCACATCGCCACCGCCCGACAACGAAAACCCCGTTGTTACGGTCAGGAACGTCCACGGCCCGGGTCCCGGGCCCGCGATCGAACCTGTCGCATACGGCCCATAGGCATAGAAGGCGCCCGGTGCCCCCGGCCCCGCTGCCAATGCCGCGCCCACATCCACCCCCATGCTTGTCGACGGCGCGCTGACCGACGCTTCCTGCACGAAGCCCGACGCCAGTGTCGGTGTTAGAGCTATTCCATCCCCCGTCGCATCCGTCAGGCCGCCCACCAAAGACCCCGACACCACGTTCGGCGTGCCCACCGACACGATCGGTGTGCCGAAGCTGAATCCGAACGCGCTCGGCGCCCCGAAATCCACCACCGCTATCCCATAAGCGATGAACGGGTCGGGATCGAGTTCGGCCGAGACCGTGATCTCAAACTCGTCTGTTTTCCAGGAGGACTGGTCAATCACCCAGATCGGCATCCCATGCTCGTTCTTGCCCTCCCTGACCTCCCATCGATGTGACTGCCCGCCTGCCGACACGTCCAACCAGGCCGGCGGACCCACGGTTGCCGCGGATGCCGTCAACGGCGCGGCCGACGCCGCAAACGCAAACAACAACTTGCGCGAAGTGCTCATAATACCCTTCCTTTACTGCCTGTGACCACCGCACTCCCCGATCACGGGGAACCCAATCAATCAGCATATGCTTGCAACGCCGTATTTGTGAACGGGCTTTATTCCACTATTTGGTCATAGGGTTTTCCCCTAGGGATTCCGTGGGGATAAGGAAAGACCGGTACCCGATCCATCATGTGTTCAGATTGCCCACGGGTGCCCGAAGAGCCCCGAACAGATGAGCAGGAGGGGTCCGATTTCTCCCTCGGCCGCGCTGCTTCTCCGTGCTCGTCGTCGCCCCAAGCGCCTTGGCTACCGCCGGTCTTCTCCATCCCTTTCGTTCATCCTCAGCCCCAGTCGATGCCCCCACCATGCCCCCCAGATGGCCGCGACCTGCATCATCACGAACACCGCCAACACAAACGACGGCGGCCGTTCAAAATAGAACCGCAGCACCGCCGCCATCACCAGGATAAACCCCTGCGTGATCCAGAACCGCTTCCAGTAGATCGCCCACATAAGTCCCAGTTTATCACGCCTTGGCTGGCTCGGCGCGGTTTGACTTTCCTCGCGTGAGGCACCTAACGTACGGCCAAAGAGCAGATTCAGCACTGAGTCGGTACTAAAGGAGATCACCATGCCTTATACGCTTCCCCCATTGCCCTACGCCCCCGACGCCCTCGAGCCGCACATCGACAAGATGACCATGGAAATCCACCACGGCAAGCACCACGCGGCCTACGTACAGAATCTGAACAAGGCCATTGCCGAAAGCGCGCCCAACCTCGACGGCAAGCCCATCGAAGACCTCCTCGCCAACAACTGCGCCATTGTTCCCGAGAATATCCGCACCGCGGTTCGCAACAACGGTGGCGGGCACATCAACCACACCATGTTCTGGCAGATCATGGACCCCCGAGACCGCGCTGCCGCCCCCGTTGGCAACCTCGCCAACGCCATCAACACCGCCTTCGGCGGCTTCGATCAGTTCAAGGTACAGCTCCAGCAGGCCGGCATGACCCGCTTCGGGTCCGGCTGGGCGTGGCTCATCAAACGCGGTGGCCAGGTCGAGATCATCTCCACCGCCAACCAGGATTCGCCGGTGATGGATGCCGCCTTCCCCGTCATCGGCGTCGATGTCTGGGAGCACGCCTATTACCTGAAATACCAGAACCGCCGGGCCGATTACCTGGCAGCCTGGTGGAATGTCCTCAACTGGCGAGTCGCTGAGGAGAGGTTCAACAGCGCGAGGTAGCCGGCGTGGAAGCTTGGCCTCAACATGAGCGCCGCGGCGGGTTGTTTGGCCGCGGCGCTCTGCTGCGCCGCAAGACGCCGGCCGTTGTGGGATCGCGCCGGGTCATTATAATCACCGCCTTCTCTGGACGAATGGAGTTGCACTGTGGGCTTGATCGTACAGAAATTCGGCGGCACCAGCGTCGCCGACGCCGAACGCATTCACCTGGCCGCCCGTCGGGCGATTGCCGCCAAGGAGAAGGGCCATCATGTCGCCGTCGTCGTCAGCGCCATGGGGCATACGACCGATGAGCTGATCGACCTGGCCAACCAGGTCTGCCAGCACGGCGGCCGCAACACCGTCCCGCCCAAGCGCGAGATGGACCAGCTCCTGGTGACCGGCGAGCAGATCACCATCGCCCTGATGGCAATGGCCATCCATGCCCAGGGCCATCAGGCGATCAGCTTCACCGGTGGGCAGATCGGGCTGATCACCGACGAGGCATTCAGCAAGGCTCGCATCCAGTCGATCAACAAGCAGCGCATCTTCGAGCAGCTTCACCAGGGCAGGATCGTCATCGTGGCCGGCTTCCAGGGGATCACCCCCGAGGGCGACTACACGACGCTGGGCCGCGGCGGCTCGAACGCGACGCTGGTCGCCCTGGGCGCTGTGCTGAAGGCCGACGTGTGCGAGAACTACACCGACGTCGACGGCATCTTCACGGCCGACCCGCGCATCGTGCCCAACGCCCGCAAGATCGACCGCATCAGCTATGACGAGATGCTGGAGCTGTCGGGGCTGGGCGCCAGCGTGCTCCAGACCCGCGCTGTCGAATTCGCCAAGAAATACAACGTCCCGATCCACGTCCGCAACAGCCAGAACGAAAACGAAGGGACCTGGATCGTCGCGGAGACACGGAACATGGAACACATTGTCGTATCCGGCGCTGCACTGAAGAAGGACCTGACTCGAGTCACCATCAAGGGCGTGCCGGACCGCCCGGGCATCGCCGCCAAGATATTCGGCGACATTGCCGCCGCCAACGTCGTGGTCGATGACATCATCCAAAACGTGATGGATGACAATACGGCCAACATCTCGTTCACGGTCGAGAAGGGCGACCTGGCCGACCTGAAGAAAGTGATGGATCGGATCATCGGCGACCTGAACGCGGGCACGCAGGCCACCTTCCAGGGCGATCTGGCGAAGGTGAGCGTGGTCGGGGTCGGCATGCGCGTCCACACTGGCGTGGCCAACAGGATGTTCAGCGCCCTGGCGAAGGCGGGCGTGAACATCCAGAACATCACCACCAGCGAAATCAAGATCAGTTGCATCATCGGCAGGGATGACGGAGCCAAGGCCCTTCAGATCGTCCACGAGGCATTCGAGCTGGACAAGGCCAGGTAGCCAATGCCCATCCTGGGTCACGGCATCGACATCGTCGAGACCGCCCGGATCGCCAGGCTGCTGGAGGATCACGGGCAGCGGTTTCTCGACCGATGCTACACGGCATCGGAGCAGGCCTATTGCTCCCGCAACCCCAAGCGCTACATCGAGCACCTGTCCGGGCGGTTCGCGGCCAAAGAGGCGGTTCTGAAGGTGCTGGGCACCGGCTGGCGGGGGGGCATCGCCTGGACGGACATCGAGATCATTTCCGAGCCGTCGGGCCAGCCCAAGGTGGCCCTCACGGGCGAGTGCCTGCGGATCGCGACCGGGCTGGGCATCAGCCGCTGGCACGTCAGCATCAGCCATATCGTGACCCATGCCACGGCCAGCGCAATCGGAATGCGGGGCGAATAACTTGCCCGAATTCGGCAGTATAATTCACAATACGGTGTACGGAACTGGATTTGCGGAAAGGAAAGACGGCGCAACCGCCGGAGGTGGAATATCAAGACCCAGACCCAAGAGCCCGCTCGGGCTGACCGGGTGACGGCAGCGCGGGAGTTTGCGATCGAAGCCGCCCGGCTGGCGGCCAACACGCGGTGCCAGAACGTCGTCGTGCTGGATGTGCGAAAGTCATCGCCCGTGACGGATTTTTTCGTCATCGGCACCGGCACGAGCGCCCGGCAGATGCGAACCGTGGTGGACGAGGTGGAAGAACTGGCGGCCGAGCGTCAGTGGCAGCCCATGTCCCGGGCCGGCTATGAAGGGGACACGTGGATCTTGGTGGACTTCGTGGATGTGATCGTTCACGTGTTCAATGAGAGCGCCCGCGACTATTACGATTTGGAAGGCCTCTGGGGCGACGCCAAACGCGTGGAGTGGCGAGAGGCCGGGCAGAGGCAGCGGTAGAGAGCGGAGCTTGCAGCCGATCAAGCGGCGTAAGCATGGGAGGGGGATTCGGCGTCATCGTCGGTATCATCGACGATCTTCGGAGCTTCGGGGACGGCGAGATCGATGGATTTGGACAACAGGGTCCAGTTGTCCTTGTCAAGGCGACGGACGATAGGCTGGCCGGGGGCATGGGGGTTCACATCCATGACCACGGCGCGGGTGCCGTCCGAAAGGCGCACTTTGGATCCAGGCGGGTAAGCCGGGGCGATGGACTGTAACGTCCGAAGGACCTGCGGGTCGCACCAGTCGGCATATGTGCCGTGCATCAGGCGCATGACCTGGCGGTTGGTCCGGCGCGGTTGACCTCGCGCGGGCGCTGACAGCCGATCGTACAGATTGGCGCACAGGATGATGCGCGCAAAGACGTGGATCTTCTCGCCGGCCATCTGCCGATGGGTGCCATCGGTGCAAATCATGGCGGGGAAGCCGCCGCCGGCGTAGTGTTGATGGTGCTGATAGACGGCAGCGGCGGCCGAAGCTTCGACACCGTTATGGATCAGGTCATAGCCGATCTGGGCGTGGGATTGCCAGTCGGCCAGTCGCTTGTCATCCTCGGGTGGATCGGGCTCGGCGTGATTCTGAAGTTCCTCGGGGAGTTTCCCCATGCCAATGTCGTGAAGCATGCCGGCGATGCCGAGGTTGACGACGTCGCGGGCGCGGTAGGCTGGAAGACGAGATCGCTGGTCAATGAGATACTGTTCGAGCTTGATGCCGAGGAGGAGGGATAGATGGGCGACGGCCGCGGCGTGGGCGACGGCGTCGCCGCCCTGTCGTGACATCTGGTCGAGGTAGATGGGGTTCTGGCCCTGGGTGAGCAGGGTGTCGACGAGGGCTCGGGTGTTGCTGACATAGGCGTCATACGGGATGGCGGGGCGGGTCTGCCGCTGGACTTCGGTGATGGACTGGCGGATCTGGCGATAGACCGCCTGCCGAGCGGGGCTGAGGTGGACAGCCAGGTGCTTGTCGAGCGATTCAAGGCCCGGAAAATCGACGTATACAAAAGGGATGCCCATCTCGCACATCCGGCGGAGCACGGTGGGCTCGAGTGTGTAGCCGCTGCGCAACAGGTCCTGGTTGGGGTTCTGCGGGTGCGCAACGGGCGCGGCCAGCGTCATGCCGGGACGAGCTTCTTCCAGGGGCACTATGAGCACGCAGTATCTCCGTAACCTATAAGCATATGTCGGCTCAAACAGGTGCGCGGAAAAGGATTATCTGACGTCAGCGGGAATTTCAGGCACTGGAAAAGGGGGAGCTTGTACGCAATATGCGGTCTACAGCGGCTGCGGGGAAAGCCGGCGGGTGATGACCTGGCGCATGAGATCTGCGGGGGCGGGGAGTGACCTGCTGACTTTCTGGGGTATCCCGCGCATACAACCCGCACCAGAAGTGACACGGGTGAGCGTGCCCTGTCTTGCGAGAAGTTCAGGCGAGGCCATACAACTGCTTGAACCAAGCCACGAAGGCATTGGCGATATCGCTGTCGTGGCAGAAGAAGCGCACCTTGAGGGCCGTGCCAAACGATAACCCGGGTTCTTTCTGCCATGCCAGCCAGCAGTGCAGTTCCGCCTTAATCCGATCCTGTGCGGGAAGCCTGCTACCTGACTTGATTGCCTGGTCTGTTGAAGATCGCGCCAGTCCGATCAAGCTGTCATTTGCGGGAACCAACGTCTGCACCAAATCCTCCAGTCGGCCTTCGTCAGTTCTGTTGTCAGGCATGATCCACACCCCAACACGCGACCGTGTCTCCGTCGAGTCTCCGATGAAGCCTTCCAGAGGCGCCATCTTTGGGAACATCAAGCCCAGGCCGTCCAGATGCTCACGCACTGACTGCCAGCGATGAGAAACGGACCTGTCCGCATCAATGATGAAGCCGACGGGGCGAAGTGTGCTGGCGCGGGTAGCTGTACGCATGGACTCCAAGACACCACGGTCGCCCTTGGCCTTCTTGATGATGACCGGCCCAATGTCTTTGTCGAGCTTGATTCCATGTCGGCCGACAAGGTGAACGATCGTATGGAGGTCGGAATCCCCCTCAACGTACAGTGCGGGCATTTCAAGAGAGTCAGGCATTACCGGATCTCTATGTCTTGCTCAACGGCGTTCAGGACATCGGCACCGGTGAACGCGATGTTCCTCTCGATATTACGCTCAATCTTGTGCACGGCGACCTTGGCCTGCAACTCCGGTTTGCGCTTGCAGAGTATGCCCAAGCCTTTGATGCAGTCTGAGCTGTGTGTAGTGGCAAAGACCTGCGTGCCTGGAGCGCTGGCTGTCTCCACGACCAACTCCCACATCTTGGCCATGATCGAGTAGTGGAACCCGGTGTCAATCTCGTCGATGATCAAGAACCCGCCTCTAGCATGAATGAGCGAAATGGCCAGCGCGAGCAGCCGGCGCATACCATCACCCATACTGCCCAAGGGTACGCGGCGCCGGTCGCCTCTGAAGCCGACGACGATACCCGCTCGCGAATTATACGGCCGGTAGCTTGAATCGCCAGGCTCAAAGACCAGGTCTTCAAGCTCTGGCTCCAGAATACGCATTGCCTGATACACCTCCGCCTCTTTCTTTGCACTAATAATGGGACGCCACATGCGGCCCAGTGCGGCGGGAACAAGAGAGTTAGGTGTAATGAAGACAATCGGGGGACCTTCGGCTAGCTCATCACCAATGTATCTACGAACTTGGCGGCGCGGGTCGAGGAGAAGAGCGCCTTCTTCGGACAAGAAGAACGTTCTTTGTGACTTGTGCCGCGATCGGCCGCCCTCGATCTTCAGGGCAAAGGCAGGACGTAAAGTGCGTGAATGCTCGAACAGCCCTGGGCTGGGTTCGGTGTCTCCTAGTGGGACGGCCTCCACTGCCACGGGTGGGAGTCCATTATCGCTCTTAATGGAAAACTTCGAGGCTGGCCGGACATCGTGCCCATAGAAGAAGTGTGAAACATCGAGAAATGATGGCTCATCCCTGCCGCTGGGAACAACCTCGCCTCGCTGCGAAGCGGCGTTGGCAAGGACTGAAGGATCGCCTCCCGACGCAAGCAAGTGAATGCTCTCCAAGAGAGCGGTCTTGCCGCTGTTATTCTTGCCGACCAAAAGGTTCACCTGAGCCAGACCTGCAAGCTGATACTGCTTGAAGCCTCGATAGTTCGTGATTTCAACGCGCGTTAGCATGTGGTCCGCTTCTTGCCTCTACCTCTAGGGTACATCATCGGCTTGTGGTAGTCCAACGTGTGAATACTGCCTGCTGCTCTCCTAGAGCGTCCTCAATCCAGGCGTAGCGCAGTACGGCGCATGTTAGGCTTGCG
>CAZMXI010000003.1:63634-65175 GCA_964570205.1 uncultured Tepidisphaeraceae bacterium | reverse complement strand
GCGCAAGCCTAACATGCGCCGTACTGCGCTACGCCTGGATTGAGGACGCTCTAGCACAACCTGCGCCTTGTCGACGGGTGCGTCGATCCACGTCTTGGGCTCGGCGGCCTTGGGCCCGCCCGTGCGGCTTCTCAGGACATGCCAGCCGAGGCCCATGATGCCCAAAGCGAAGACGGCATCGCCCACCATGCGCATCCAGCGGAGGTTTTGCAGGTACGGCTGCTGCATGAACTCAGCCGACCTCGCCCACCACAGCCCCTGGTCGACGCTGGCGATCGCCTGCGCGATGCCCACCGGCAGCAGGCTCAGCGCCACCATCAGCGTCAACCCGATGTTCAGCGCCCAGAACGACGTTTTGATCAAACCCTCGCCCCGGTGATTGTCGCTGCCCATCGCCCGCAGGCAGAACAGCATCAGGCCCATGCCCAGCATGCCGTACACCCCGAAGAGGGCAGTGTGCCCGTGCACCGGAGTCAGGTTCAGCCCCTGCATGTAGTACAGGGCGATCGGCGGGTTGATCAGGAACCCGAACACGCCCGCCCCCACCAGGTTCCAGAACGCCACCGCGATGAAAAAGTACACCGGCCAGCGGTACGCCCGCATCCACGGCCGGACTCGCGTCAGCTTCAGGTTCTCGTACGCCTCGAACCCGATCAGCGTCAGCGGAACGATCTCCAACGCGCTGAACACCGACCCGAGCGCCAGCACCGCCGTCGGCGTGCCTGTGAAGTACAGGTGGTGAAACGTCCCGATGATGCCGCCGGCCAGGAAGATCGCCGTCGCGAACAGGGTGTTGCGCGTCGCCGATGACAGTTTGAGCAGCCCCATCCGCGTGAACAGGAACGCGATCACCGCCGTGGCAAACACCTCGAAGAATCCCTCAACCCACAGATGCACCACCCACCAGCGCCAGTACTCGGCCAGCGCCAGGTGCGTCTGCCGGCCCCACATCAGTCCCGCGCCGTAGAACAGTCCGATGGCCGCGCAGCTCAGAGTAAACAGCGCCAGCAGGTGCCGGCTCTCGCTTGGCGTACGCAGCGCTGGCCACATTCCCCGAACCATCAATCCCAGCCACACGAAGAGCCCGACGAACAGGAATATCTGCCAGAACCTTCCCAGGTCCACATACTCATATCCCTGGTGTCCGAACCAGAAATTGCCCACCAGCCCCAGCTTCTGCTGCACGCCGAACCACTGCCCCGCCATCGACCCGGCCACGATGATCAGCAGGCACACGAACAGGAAATTCACCCCCGCCCGCTGGAACTTCGGCTCGCTGCCGGAAATGGCCGGCGCCATGAACAGGCCCGTCGCCAGCCACGCCGTCGCGATCCAGAAGATGCCAAGCTGCGTGTGCCAGGTTCGCGCCACGGCATAGGGCAGCCAGCGGTCCAGCGGAATCCCAAAGAATCCGTCGCCCTCCACGCCATAGTGCGCTGTGATCCCGCCCAGCCCCACCTGCGCCACGAAGAGCAGCGCCACCACCCAGAAGTACTTCAACGTCGCCCGCATCGACGGCGTCAGCTTCAAATTCAGCAGCG
>CAZMXI010000003.1:35858-63624 GCA_964570205.1 uncultured Tepidisphaeraceae bacterium | reverse complement strand
CCGAGCAGGCGGTTGAAGAAGGGGTTGCTGGTGCGAACGACATGATCCGCATCGTCATCATGCCTGCGGCTTGCCGCCATGTGCCACACCATTGCGCCCACGCCCGCCAACAGCAGGATTACGCTTGCCATCGACCACAGCACGATGGATGAGCTCGGCGTGTTGCCAATTAACGGCTCGTGAGGCCAGTTGTTCGAGTACGTGATCGCCTCGCCCGGCCGGTTCGTCGCACATGCCCATGAAGCCCAGAAGAAGAATGCGGTAAGCTGCTCCCGGCGCTCCGGCGTCTTGATCGACCCGGCCGGTATCGCATAGGCCGCCCGAAGTTCCTTCAGTTGCGGATCATCGCCAAACAACGCTGCATAGTGCTCCCCCACCGCCGCCAGAGCCGCCGCCCGGTCGGCCGAGATTGTCAGCTTGCCCGTCTGCGGGTCATAACGATTCGTGCTCAGTTCCTTTTTCAGCCGTTCGCGCAGAGATGCCTGAGCCTCCGCGGGAATTGTGTCGTACGCCCGGCCATGTTCCTTTGTCGCCCAGTGATCCAGAAGCCACGTGGATTCACGATGGAGCCAGTCAGCCGACCAATCCGGGGCCACGTAAGCCCCGTGCCCCCACACCGAACCCACTTCCTGTCCCCCCATGGATTGCCACACGTTCTGCCCATCCTTGATCTGCTGCCCGGTGAAGATCACTCGTCCATTTTCCGCCACGACCTGAGCGGGGATCGGGGGCGCTTTGCGATACAGTTCCCGGCCCCAATAGCCCAGCACCGCGAAAGAGCCCACAACCACGCACGCCAGAGCAATCCAGAGTTTGGTGTATCGCATGTTGGCCTGACCTCCAGATAGAGCACTTTCTTAAGGCGGATTCACCTTGACTCGATCAAGTTTAGCACGTATATTCTGGATATCAATATCCAATTATCCATTTTCTTTGGCACTGGCCTGATTGGCCGCCGTAATCAGTGAGGACCGGACATGATCGCTCAAGCATCCCCCATTGCGCCCAAGGTCGCCCCGGACACCATGCTGCCGGACCTGATCCGGGCCCACCCCCAAGCCAGGCAGGTGTTTGACCGCTATGGCCTGCGCGGCTGTGGCGGGCAGCATGGCCCGGTTGAGTCCATCAGCTTCTTTGCCGCCACGCACGGCGTTGATGAGGCGACACTCCTGTCCGAACTGCGGCAGGCCATCGCTTCGCCAACGCCAGCCATCGCATCTACATCGTCCGTTGCCGACAGTATTTACAGGCGGTTCTTCCTGGCCGGGATCGCCTTGATCCTGACCGCCGGCGCCACTTGGGGCGCTGTGCTGCTCTGGCAGATCGGATTCGCCGGCAAGTTCACCGGTATTTCCATCCACCACATCAATGCCCACGGCCATGCACAAATCTTCGGCTGGGTGGGTTTGTTCATCATGGGCTTCGCCTACCAGGCATTTCCGCGCATCTGGCACACCAACCTGGTCGCCCCGCGTCTTGCCGTTGCCGCCTTCCTGGCCATGGTCTTTGGCCTTGTCCTCCGCACGGTTGGCATGACCGCCGCGGGCATGGGGCATGCCCTGCCGCTGGCAATGGCGGGTGGCGGGCTCGAAATCGCCGCCATCCTGGCCTTCATCACGCAACTTATCCTGACGTATCGCGCATCGCTCAACGCCCCCGGCCACGGACCGGCCGCGGGCGATAACGCACATCTGCCCTTCATATTCACAGCGCTGGCATTCTTTCTGGCCATGGCCGCGATGAGCGTGTGGCACACTTTCACCACCATGACCGCCGCCGATGAGCAGGCCCTCCGCTGGTACATCGCGACCTACCAGGCACCCTTGCGCGACCTGCAGATCCACGGGCTGGCGCTGTTCATGATCCTGGGCGTCTGCCTGCGGATGCTCCCGCCGCTTTTCGGCGTTCCGCGGACGCCCCGCCGCCGCGCGATGGCGGGTTATGTTTTCCTCGTGCTTGCCGTCCTGGGCGAGGTGGTGCTGTTCATCACGTATCGCCATACGCACAACCATGTGATGGCGGCCCTGTTGATGGTCCCGTGGCTGATGGTCGTGGCGGGCGTCGGCCTGGTCGCCCTGCCCTGGAAGCTCTGGCGAACACCGCAGGGCAACAAGCCCGACCGGTCGTGGAAGTTTGTCAGGACAGCTTACCTGTGGCTGGCCATCTCGCTGGTCATGCTGCTTCTTCTGCCGGTCTATAACGCGGTCGTGCGCGACCCGACCGGCTTCAGCCACGCCTATTACGGCGCCATCCGCCATGCCATTACTGTCGGCTTCATCTCGTTGATGATCATGGGCTTCGCCGGCAAGGTCGTGCCCACGCTGAACGGCCTGGACACCCGAACCCTTTCGCCGCTGTGGGGGCCGTTTATCCTCGTCAACATCGGTTGCTTCCTCCGCGTGTCGCTCCAGACGCTGACCGATTTGCATCCCGCGTTCTTCGCCATGGTCGGTGTCAGCGGCGTACTTGAAGTGACCGGACTCGGCTGGTGGGGTGTCCACCTGGCAGGAATCATGCTTCGCGGGAAGCGCATCCAGGCCGCCGATGCCCGCCCGGCCGCTGCGCGTCCCGACCGCATCGCCGCGGACCACATTGTCGCCGATGTGATCGTCTGGTATCCGAAGACACTGGAGACGTTCGACCGCTTCGGCTTCACCCTGCTGCGCAACCCGCTGTTGCGGCGGACATTGGCGCGCTCGGTGACGATTTCGGCCGCGTGCGGGTTGCGCGGGGTCGATGTCAACGATCTGTTGTCGGCTTTGAATGAGTCGGCGAGCCAGGCGTTTCGGCCCAGCGTCACCGAATTGCCGGTGCTTTCCTGAGAATCCTGAACATGGGGACCGAAGCAGGCCGTGGCGGAGCAGCCGCCGCGGCCTGTTTCTCAATCCGGGTGTGTCTTGCTGCGGTGGGATATTTGACATCAGGGCGACGGCTTCATAAAAACTGGGCTGCATCACGCATCGGTGGCGTTTTTTACCTGGCGAGGGAAACAAGAGTTGAAGACGGTTACACGTGTCTCGTCGCGGACTGCCGGTGGCGGTTCCGCTGCGTCGAGCGGCAACGGCCGACCTGCCATCAATGGCACTTCGCGATCGCGGACACCCGCCCGGGCCCCATCGGGCCCCCTGCTGAACGAAGGCCAGTTCGTTCCCGCCGAAGTTCACAAGACGCCCGCATCCATCATGAAGATGCCGCTGCCCAAGCGCATCAACGCCCTGGTGCGCCTCCACGGCACGCCGCTGATGGTGATCGACAAATCGAAGCTGATTGAGGAATTCCAGCGGTTTCGGCGGCTGCTGCCGCGGGTGCGGCTGTTCTACGCGATCAAGGCGAACCCCCACCCGGACATCATCAAGACCTTCGCGGAGCTGGGCGGCTGCTTTGATGTGGCATCGGAGGGGGAAATCCGCCACGTGCTGAACCAGGGGGTCAGCCCGGACCGGATCATCTTCGCCAACACGATCAAGCGCCCTGAAGCCCTCGCTTTTTGCGCCAAGGCCAAGGCCAACTTCGTCACCTTCGACAACGAGCCCGAGCTGTACAAGATTGCGAAGCACGCCCCCGGCTGCCGGGTTCTGTGCCGGTTGAAGGTGTCGAACCTTGGGAGCATTGTCGAGCTGTCGCTGAAGTTCGGGGCGGATGAGGAGCAGGTCGTGCCGATGCTGGCGAAGGCCAAGAGCCTGGGCCTCAAGCCGGAGGGGATCAGCTTTCACGTGGGCTCGCAGTGCACCAACTTCGAGAACTACCAGCGCGCCTTCGAGCAGGCCTCGCGGATCTGCACCGAGGCCGACCGGCGCGGCGTGCCGATCCGAATGGTCGATATCGGCGGCGGCTTCCCGATCCGGCACTTCAGGGATGACACGGTCAACATCGAGACCATGGCGAGGCAGATGCGCCGCGAGCTGGACCGGCTGTTCCCGAGGAATATCGACATCATTGCCGAGCCCGGCCGGGCGCTGGTGGGTCCGGCGGGCATGCTGATCTGCCGGGTGGTGGGCCGGTCGATCCGCAACAACAAGAACTACTACTATCTGGATGACGGGGTTTACGGCGATTTTTCGGGGATCGTGTTCGACCACTGCAAGTATGAATTCAGGACGCTGGTCAAGACGCAGAAATACGCCAGCATCCTGGCCGGGCCGACATGCGACTCGTTCGACACGATTTCGCTGAGCGAGGAGATGCCGGAGTTGGATGTCGGCAGCGTGGTTTACGTGCCGAACATCGGCGCATATAGCTGCGCCAGCGCGTTGACGTTCAACGGCATTCCATCGGCCAGAGTCATCGTGGTGTAGCGCGGTCTTTGCCGCCGAGGAGCCGCGATGCGACCGATTATCCTGCTGCACGGCATCTTCGGCTTCGATCGGATTCGACTGGGGCCGGTCACACTTGACTATTTTGGCCAGATCAGGACGGCGCTGGCCGGGGCGGGCCATCCGGTGCTGACGCCCGGCGCGCCGCCGATTGCGACGGTGGAGCAGCGCGCTGAACAGATCAAGGCAAGGGCGTTGCCGTGGCTGGCCGACCGGGGCAACCAGCGGGCGATCGTCATTGCGCACTCGATGGGCGGGCTGGATGCGCGGTACATGATTTCTCGCCTGGGCATGGGGCGGCACATCGCAGCACTGCTGACGATCGCCACGCCGCACCGGGGCAGCGCGCTGGCGGACTTCTGGGTGGAGAACCCGCCGATGAAGCGGATCGGGCTGCCCTTGCTGAGCTGGTGCGGGATCGATGGGCGGGGCGGGAACGACCTGACCATTGCGGCCGCTCGGCGGTTCAACGACGAGGCGCCGGATTCGCCGGAGGTGCGGTATTTCTCGATTTCGGCCGCCTGTCCGGCCGACCGGGTGCCCCTGCCGTTGAAGCTGGGATATGAGATTGTCCGCCGGAAGGAGGGGGAAAACGACTCGATGGTATCGGTCGCCAGCGCCCAGTGGGGCGAGCACCTGGCGACGTGGCCGATCCACCACCTGCACCAGATCAATCACCGGTTCCCGGTGGGTGACCAGAGCCCCGTGGGCGATGTATCGCCGCTGTACCTGGAAGCGATTTCGCGAGTGGAGGCGGAGATCAGGTGAGCGGCGGTGCGGGGCCTGGAGATGGCACTGGTCTGGTTCCAGTGATGAGTTGGTCTTGTCCATCGCTTTTGGGGGAGGCGCGGGATCTGCGTTTCTGACAGCGGCAGAGGAGTTGGCAGAGTTGATCCTGCGGGCATTCAGGGCGCGCAGGCGTGCTGCGGGGGACAGGCCCTGGCAGATATGGATGGGTGCGGCGACAGCGATGCGCTGCGGGGCAAGCGGAGACATGCGTCCCTCCCTTCGGGTTGTACGGCGCGTCAGGCCGGAGCCATTCGGCACCAACGGGGTGCGGGATGGCGTGCGGACTGGTGTATTATACGCACGAGGGGTAGAAATGTTCGCATAAAAATAAAATTCTTATTTGGTATATACCGAACAGATTCCGTGCCGATTGAGGGGGATGGGGCAAAGGGGCAAGCTGAAGCTCGGACTCCGAACGCAGGTGGTTTCGACTGGGGACGACAGCGACCGTCAGGGATGCATGGTCACCTTCTGTGGTGAATTACGGTTGTGAGGCCGGACGGCGGACGGGCGTTTCACAGGGCATCACGGATCCACCATCACAGCGTCGTCGAACTGCCGGCCCTGAATTGTGGCCTTGCCGGTGATGCCGGGCTTGCGGAAGGCGATGGTGGTGGTTTTGCCAGCGCGGGTGATGCGGGCGGCCAGAGCCGAATCGGTCTCGATGCGCTGGGCGGACCAGGGATCGGACTGGGCGGCTTTGTGGGGGATGATGACGGTGAGGATGCCGGCCGAACTGGACTTGGCCTGCGTGGATGCCTCGACGTGCCACTGGTTGGGGAAGGGCTTGTTGGGCGGCGGGTTGTAGCCATCCCACTGGCGGAACTTCAGGGCATCGGAGGAGAGGTATTGGACGGCCACGCCGGCCTGGGGCATCTGGATCGACAGGCGGCCGGCCGGCTCGTTCAGATCGAAGGCCTTGAGGGCGTGCAACATGAACTGGAATGTTGCGGGCTCGGCTGCTTCCAGATCATCGTACAGCACGATGATGTCGGGCTTAAGGAAGAGCACGTGGCGGTGGAACCGCTTGAGGCGTTTGGCGTAGGCGTCGGTGGCATCGCCGACGATGTAATCCCACTCTTTCGTGAGCCGAGATGTCATGATTCGGCCATGGGGGGCGGCGGTGTGCCTGGTCTGGCCCTCGCCATTCACCAATACGCCATTGTGGGCAACGGTGCTGTGGACGTATTGATAGTGGAACTTGCTGCCGTGGAGGTCTCGATAGGCGCACGTGACCAGCAGCGGCTCGCCGTAGGCGTTGAGCTGGAAGGTGTTGTGGGGATTATGGCCGTGGCTCTGCGTGCCGAAGGGGCTGGACTTGAAGAGGAACTGCACGCCCTGCCGCGCATCGAGGAGCGTGCTGTTCAAGGCCGCTACGCCGATGCCGTGGAAGACCTTGGACTGGGGCAGGTCAACAGGCGCCTCGGCCGGCGGAAGCGGTGGCAATGAAGCGCGGTAGAGAAACCCGAGGATGCCACTGTCCTGGGGGCGCATCTTCCACTGCTCACACCACCATCGCCAATATCGGGCGCTGGCGCCATCCTTCTGGGCGCCTTTGGCGCGGATGAAGTAGTCCATGAATTGCCCTGTGGAAGCGGGCACCGGCCGGTACGACAGGTCGCCGAAGCCCATGTTGGGCGAGTTGGGCGGGGCGACGTACATCGGGAAATCGCCCACCTGCGAGAAGAAGGGCTTGCTGAGGCCGTCGATCCGGAGGGCGCTGTCGGAGACCTGCATCCACCAGACGACCTTGCTCATGTAGCCGCTCCAGTAGCTGACGCCCTCGTGCCAGCCGCCATCATCATCCGACCAGACGGGGTAGCAGGCGTAGAACTTGTTGACGGCGTAGTCGAGCCACATCGCGGCCTCGGGGACTTCGCCCAGGAAGGCGATGCCGGCCTCGCCGACCTTGTGCCAGATGCGGTTGCCGTGGCTGCTGTAGGGCTTGTTGATGTGGCCGGTGCCCCGGCCGATCTCGCCGCTCTTCCAGGCATCGGAGACACGGCGGAGCATGACAGCCTGCACGGCCTTGCGGTCGGCGTCGGCGAGGGCGTCGTACGCCCAGTCGTAGGCGCGCGGGAGGCGATAGAGCATGGGCTTGGCGGCCTCGCAGTTCATGGTCATGTTGGTGGGGCCATCGGGATTCCAGGAAGCGAGGTGCAGGACCCACTTGCGCGCAGCGCGGGCGTATTTTTCTTCGCGGGTGATGAGGTAGACGAAGGCGATATTCTCGGCCTCCTGGCAGGCGCGCATGGTCTGTTCACGGTTGGGCCACCAGTATTTGACCAGTTCGGCGTTCTCTTTATCGCGTGCGGAGCCCATGTGCTCGGGCTCGGGGGTGGGGCCGGCGGCGATGTGGCGGTCGGCCTGCGCCTTGAGCTTGTTGAAGAGATCCGCCTCTTGCCCGCGAGCCAGCTCGCGCAGGCGAGGGAGGTCTTCCGGCCGGACAAACAGCCTGGGGTGCGCCTGGGGCACGCGTTGGCGCTGCTGGGCCGGGGTGGGCATGGCGAAGGGGCGGGCATCCGGCGGCACGATCACGCTTCGGGCCGAGCTCCAGCCGGAAAGGCCACCCTTTGCATCCGCAAAGCGATAGCGCCAGAAGTACCTGCCTGGCTTCAGCGGCTCGCTGTGGGTGTAGGTGTTCCAGGGAAGGCGATCGACGGTCTGAGGGGATGAAAACGCCTCATCGGCGGACCATTGCACGGTGTATGTGGCCGCCGCCTTCTCATGAAGCCAGGCGAAGGACGGCGGGTTGAGGCGAACCGTGGAACCATCGGCGGGACGATAGCCGACTTCGTCGGGCGCGGGATCGCGGTTGCTGATGCGCAGCTCGGCCGAAAACGCCGCGGACGAGATGCAGCACAACGCGATGAGAATTCGGTGGATCATCGCCCCTATCTACCGCCTGGCGTTCGGGTTTGTTTTTCCCGTCGCCTTCGGCTCGGCAATCCAGGCTGGATCACCATAGAGCCCCGCCTTCGATGCATCGATGGGATTGAAGCCCATCTTCAGTGCCGCAGAGCCTTCCTTGAGTCGGAAATCGAAGGCGGCCGGGTCCACGAACTGCGGGTCGGCGATCTGCGAATGCTCATCGAGGCCCAGCTTCCGCCATTCGGCGAAAGTCCGGCCATAGAAGCGCAGCTTCGCAGGGCCATCGGCATGCCAGTAGATGTTCTGATCCCACGTGCCCAGCGACTGGCTGGCGGAGAGGCGATCCTTGAAAGAGGCTTCGGTGAAAGGGACGAAGAACTCGCCGGAGTTCATGTAGACGATGTTGCCGGTGAAGGTGTTCGGCCGCTTTTCCCAGTAGGGCCAGAGGGTGTGGTCGCGGTGGAGGGCGAAGATGTTGTTGCGCACGATGTGCTCGTGGCCGCCGTTGCTGTACATCAGGCCGCCGCTGCGCGTGTTGTAGACGATGTTGTTTTCGACGAGGTAGCCGCTGCACGTTGCATCCAGGTAGACGCCCCAACCGAAAGCGGGCTTCTCGTAGGGCTGGATGTCGTGGAAGACGTTGTTGCGGATCACGCTGCCGGGCGAAGCGCCGAGGCAGTAGATCAGGCCGGCATCGCTGAGCTGGCCATGGACCAGGTCGTGGACGTGGTTGAATTCGATGGTGTTGTGGTGGGTGCGGTTGGGGGCGTCATCCCAGTTCCAGCCGATGGAGATGCCGGAATAGAGCAGGTTGTGGATGTCGTTGTGCGAGATGGTGTTGTGGCTGCTCTGGGCGACCCAGACGCCGATGCCGGCGGGATAGACGTGGCCGCCGTCGTGGATGTGGTTGTTGTCGACGAGGTTGTGGCTGGATTCGCCGGCATCGGTGCGTGAACGGGCGGCCTCGCCGACGCGGATTCCGCCTGCGCCGAGGTCGAAGAGGCGGTTGGCCTGGATGGCGCATTCCCTGTTGCCGCGGCGCAGCCAGATGCCGTACGTGCCGACGTGGGCCACCTCGCACTGCTTGATCGCGCAGTTGCGGGCGCCATCGGCCATGATGGCGGCGGGGACTTCCACCGCCGCCTGGGTGCTGCTGTTGCCGTTGGGATCGAGCTGCCAGTCGGCATGGTGAAACGTCAAGCCGCGGAGGGTAATGTGCTCGACGAACCGGCCCTGGTCGGCGTTGCCGGCGAATCGGACCAGTTCGGTGAGGGCGGGGGCAACCACCTCAACCTGATCGATGGACTCTCCCGGCATCGGCCGGTAGGCCAGGATTCCTGTCTGGCGGTTCAGGTACCATTCGCCGGGCGCATCGAGAAGCTCGCGGGCGTTTTCGACGAAGTACCGCTGCTTTTCTTCCCACCAGCCAATCGTCCACCATTCCTTGAGCGGCGCAACGAACTCGACGGTGCTGGTGGTGTGATCGATCGATTTGATCGGGTGGATCGAGGTCTCCCACGAGTGCATCAGCACGATATTCGCATCGCCGAGGAGCTCGCAGGGCTTCAGATCGCCGGGGGCAAACTTGAACTTATGTCGCGCGATGGCGCGCTTGGCGGTAGGGTCCATGGGGCCGGGAATCAGTTCGGCAATGCGGAAGTAGCCCTGGTTGGGAGAACGAGCCACGCGGCGGCGCTGGCCGTTGACGAAGAGCTGGCGGAAGTGCCACCGGCCCTGCTGGACGTCGGGCAGATGGGTTTCCCAGACATCGCCATTCTGCTTCCAGCCGGAAATGACCCGCCCGCCGCTGAGGATGGGCCGCTGGCCGGCGGCCGCCTCGTAGATCACCGGGGCATCAGCGGAGCCGGAATCCGTCGGATCGAGCACCAGCGGCCGATCCATCCGATACATGCCGCCGCCGATGCGCACAATCGCCGAGCCGCCCGCGCCGCCTGATCGAGCCTTGCGAAGCGCATCGCGCGCGCCGGTCAGGGTCGCCACCGGGCCATCGCTGTGATTGGCATTGGGCTCGGCCAGGCGCCCTGACCAGCGGTCGTTCCCACGAACGCTGACATGGACCACCATGGCCTCCGCGCCCCACGCGCCTTGCGCGGCCAGCAGCCACGCGGTCAGGATCATCGCCGGCTCCAGAGCTTTGCGTCGTATCATGCCCATGCACTCCTTACCAGGAAGGTACCGCGCGGGCCGCGAGGTGTTCATTCTTTTGTGCCGTGAAGTCATCTGCCGGCGAAGCTGTGGTAACATGGCGGCGTCGCGTATTGCGGGGGTGCATTCTGGCCGGCGATGCCGGACACGGCCGCGGGCGGAGGATGGTGATATGAGAGCGTTGATCAGAGCAACCATCGCGGGCCTCGGGATCGTGGTTATCATGGCCTGCATGCCCCCGACCCAGGCCCAGGAGAAAACGGACAGGACGTTCACGATGCGGCCCATCGGCCAGGTGCGCGTCGCTGAGGGCCGGACAACTCTTGTTCTGGACAAGGCCTATCAGCGGGGCCTGTTGGGCCTGGAGGGCTTCTCGCACATCCATGTCCTGTGGTGGTTTGACGAGAACGACACGCCGGAGAAGCGATCCGTTCTTCAAGTGCACCCTCGCGGCGACCGGAGCAATCCGCTGACCGGCGTTTTTGCCAGCCGCTCCCCGATGCGGCCGAACCTGATCGCCATGAGCCTGTGCAAGATCGTCGCCGTCAAGGAGAACGTGATTGAGGTTGAGAAGATCGATGCCTTTGACGGCACGCCGATTCTGGATATCAAGCCGTATACGCCCGGCCCGGATTCCGTTCCGGACGCCAGGGTGCCCGCGTGGGCCAAGCCGAAGTAGCAGGTGATCATGCGGAAGCGGATGGTGGAGAAGCCTTTATGCGACTGATTGCGTTCGCGGTGTCGCTCATGCTGTTCGCATCGGCGGCGATAGCCCAGGAGCTTCCATCGACGGGCGACTGGCGTTTCTGGTGCCGAGACAAGGCCGCGGGTTCTGGAATTACCCAGCAAGCCGGCATCGCGCGAGTGGAGCACAAAGGACGCAACGACTGGTCGTTGACGCCCGACACACAGATTCCCGTGAAGCCAGGCGATCTCTTCGAGCTGACTGCTGACCTGAAGGTGCAGGGCGAGGGCGACGCGGGCGTCTGTTTCGTGACCTACGATGCCGCGAACAAGGCGGTTATGTGGACCGCCGGGTTCCGGCCGGTGCGCCAAGCCGGGGACTGGGCACCGAACCGGGCACGGCTGTTGGTTCGGCCCGGTGTGGTGAAGATCCAGCCCCGGCTGGTCGGCAACGGCGAGTCGATCACCGAAGTGCGCAACCTGAAGCTGGCCAGCAAGGGGAGTATCAGGGCCCGTGGGGCGGCTCTGCCGGAAGAGCTCACCTGCGAGAACAGCGAGCTGCTCGTGCGGTTCGATCCGACCAGGCTCACGTTCAGTGTCCAGAGCAAGCGGACGCGCACAATTCACGAGCAGCATGCGCCCGTCGCCGCCCTCGTTTCGACCCGTGCCGCTTCCGGTGACGGGAGGATCATGGCGGAACTGCTGGACGTCGAAGAAGACCGATCCTTCAGACTGGATATCGCGCTGCAGAAGGACAAGCCGGAGCTGCTGGTGTCGATCGAATCCGAGGGCGACATGGCCTCGATGCTCCATTATCCAGCGCCTTTTCGCTCAAGCCCGGGGCAGTATCTGGTGATTCCAATGAACGAGGGGATATCCTATCCGGTGGACGATCCCGACCTTCCGAACTGGAACCTGATTGCCTATGGCGGTCACGGCATCTGCATGCCATTTTTCGGCGTCACCGATGGCAGATCGGGATACATCGGGATCCTGGAGACGCCCGACGATGCGCGGATCCAGATCAACCGCACCGAGGGTCTGGGCTGGATCGGCCCGGTTTGGGAGAGCCAGAAAGGCCGGTTCGGCTATACCCGCCGGGTCCGCTATGTTTTCCTGAGCGACGGCGGGCATGTCGCCATGGCCAAACGCTATCGCCAGTACGCCATCGGGAATGGCATGCTGAAGACCTTTGAGCGGAAACGCAGGGAACGGCCGCAGATCGACATGCTCATCGGCGCAGCCAATGTGTGGTACTGGGAAGGCGACAACACCAAGATGTGCCGCGAGCTGCTTGATGCGGGCATCGACCGCATCCTCTGGAGCCGTCGTGCCAATCCCGATGCGCTCAGACAACTCAACGCTTTCGGCGTGCTCACCAGCCGATACGACATCTACCAGGATCTGATGGACCCGGCCCAGTTCTCCAGGCTCCGGTACACGCACCCCGACTGGACCACCGAAGGCTGGCCCAAGGACATCATCCTCGACCGAGCGGGCAAATGGATTCACGGCTGGGAGATCGAGGCCAGGAACAGCAAGGAGATGATCCCGTGCGGCGTGCTTTGCGACCTGAAAGCGCCGAGTTATGCGATCAAGCGGATCGGGAGTGAACTGAAGACGCACCCCTACGGTTGCCGGTTCATCGATACCACCACGGCCTCTCCCTGGCGCGAGTGTTACTCGCCCGATCATCCGATGACCCGTACCCAGAGCCGCCAGGCCAAGATGGAACTGCTTCGGGTGGTGAGCGAGCGGTTCAAGCTGATCTGCGGGTCGGAGACCGGGCATGATGCGGCCGTCGTCCACTGCGATTACTTCGAGGGGATGCTGTCGCTCGGGCCTTATCGAGTGGACGATGCCGGCCGGAACATGCAGAGGATCCTCACCCAGGCGCCGGAGAAGCTGGCGAAGTTCCAGGTTGGCGAGAAGTACCGCCTTCCGTTGTGGGAACTGGTCTATCACGATGCGTGCATCGCCCAGTGGTACTGGGGCGACTACAACAACAAGATTCCGGCGATATGGTGGAAGCGGGATCTGTTCAACGCGTTGTACGGCACGCCCCCGATGTACATGTTCTCCCGCAGATTCTGGGAGGAGAACAGGGAGCAGTTCATCAGGAGCTACCGGGCCTGCGCCCCGATTGCCCGGGCGACGGGCTACAGTGAGATGACCAACCACCGGTTTCTCACCTCTGATCGTTCCGTGCAGCAGACGATATTTGCCAACGGCGTGAAGGTGACCGTCAACTTCGGCGAAACAGAGTATCGCGGCGACGGTGGGCTCGTTGTGCCGGCCCGAGGCATGAACACGGAGGGTCTGAAATAGCGGAGAAGACCCCTTGACGGATATGGCTTGTGGTCGGCTGTCGGCGTCTTGACGGGTTGTCCCGCGCGGGTGGATACGCAGTCGACAAGCGATTCGCCGGCAAGCGAGGAACCGGGCAACCATCGGCGAAGCGAAATGTGCAAAACGGATCGCGATCAAACCACGCTGTAATCAGGCCTTGGGAGCATAGACAGCGGGCAAGCCAGAGATGGAGCAACGGCCGCAGGTTTTCCCGGTCATACAACGCACCCGATAGGACTTGAACCTATAACCCTCGGTTCCGAAGACAGAAGGTCTTGACTTTGCTGGGGTTTGTCGTAGGCTGCTGGTGTTTGCTTATTCCGCGTTTTTCCGGGTGTTTTTGGGCATTTGACTTTGACCGACTTTGCTCAAGTTGGCTCGTCCAGGTAGCCCAAAGGTAGCCCAGAGATGCGGCCGCGGGTTTTTCAACCAGGGAGCACGTCATGGCAGATCCCGTCATGCGCATCGCCGGCGAGGGGGCAAGGCCCCTGCCCAGGAAGATCAACTTCACCGTGGCCGCGCTGGAGAAGCTTGCGTGCCCGGCCGGGAAGGAGCGCGTCTGGGTCTACGACTCCCACATGCGGGGCCTGGCCATCCGCCTGAGCAGCAAGGGCGGCAAGGTCTTCTACTACTACCGCGGCAAGGTCCTGGGCCGCTCCACGCCACTGCGGATGAAGATCGGCCCCTTCCCCGACCTGAGCATCGAGCAGGCCCGCCGCAAAGCCGCCGAGCACGCCGGTGAGGTCGCCAGGGGCAAAGACCCCATGGCCGAGCGCAGCGCCATCAAGGCCTCCGACACCCTCCGCGTGGCGTTCGACCGCTGGAAGGCCAAGCATGGCCTGCGCAAGCGCACCCTAGAGACGGATGAGAGCCGCTTCGATACGTGCTTTGACGACTGGGAACACCGCAAGATCGGCAGCATCAAGCTGGCCGACGTGCAGGCCAAGCATGCGGAACTGGGGGCCAGCAATGGGCATGTCACCGCCAACCGGGCCATCCAGTTGCTCAGGCGTGTGTTGAACTTCGCCAGGATCGAGCCCAACCCGGCCGCCAACCCGAAGAAGAACAGCATGTGGTTCAAGGAGCGCCAGCGCGATCGGTTTGTCCAGCCGGCGGAGTTGCCCGCCTTGTTCAAGAGCCTGAGCGAAGAACCCAACGAGACCATCCGCGACTGCCTGCACATGGCTCTGTACACCGGCGCCCGGCGCAGCAACGTCCAGAGCATGGCCTGGGTCGAGCTCGACCTGCAACGAGGCATCTGGACCATCCCCGCCGAGAAGACCAAGGCGGGTGAATCGATTCACATTCCGCTCGTGACGCCGGCCCTGGAAATCCTCAACCGCCGGAAGAAAGCGCAGGATGATGCCCGCGCCCAGGCGATCGAGAAGGGCGAACAGCAGCCGACAGACCCGCCGGTTGCCTATGCCTTCCCGGGGCACGGCAGGACCGGCCACCTGGTGGAGCCCAAGGCGGCATGGAAGAACATCCTCCAGCGCGCGGGCATCAAGAACCTGACCCTGCACGACCTGAGGCGCACGCTTGGAAGCTGGCAGGCGGCGACGGGGGCGAGCCTGCCGGTGATCGGCAAGGCCTTGGGCCATCATGACCCCAAGGCGACGGCGATCTATGCGCGGTTGCAGCTTGATCCGGTGCGCGCGGCAGTGGAGAAGGCGACCTCTGCAATGCTCGCCGCCGCGGAGCCCAAGACCCCGAAGCCGAAGAAGGAGAAGAAGGGCAAAGCCAAGCGAAAGTCGCAGGGGTCCAACCAAGACGGTCAAACCTGATCAATCACCGTGCAGGAATGGCCCGCAGTTGCTACAGGACGCGCGCTGACGCATTCGCGATAGGGACCGACCCGAGCATCGGCCGATGCCCCGCGGATGATGCGCTACGTACGCTCACACCTCCAGCGTTCAAGCCGCGCCCCTGGCTGGTCGATGACCTTATTGCCGATCGCGCCGGTTCGGCGGCCCGCCCAAGGCCCCCGGCGAGTCGGCAAATTGCCGGCGGATATCCGATGCGGCTTACCCTGCCGCATCACCGCCGGAACTTGCATAAGGGGGCGGCGCACTGGCCAGTGGGTGAAGCTTCCATTCGGAAGCCGCCGCCCCTTCTTCCATTGCCCTGGCGCGGTATCCTTCCCGCATGTTCCCCGCCACAGCCCCCAGCGTCGATGATCTTGCCCAGCAGGTCCACCAGCTTCGCCAATCGGTGGTCAAGCTGCGATGGGTTGCCGGGCTGGCGCTGGCCCTGGCGATGACCTCGGGCCTGGCCGTGCTGGCGGTCTGGGCTGACGAGCCCCCGGTGATACGCGCCGTCGATATTCAGGCGAACGGCGGTCGGATCAACGGCTTGACTGTGAATGGCTTGTTCATCGTGGATGATCAGGGCCAGGAGGTCGGCCGGCTCGATGGACGAAATGGGCGGTGGAGGTTGCCGGCGCTCGAGGTGGATCGGCTGACGGTGCGGGGCGTGCCGGTGGAGGTTGGCGACTGATCGCCTGGGCGGGCATTAACGGCTATTTGGCTTCGGAGTTGTCGCAGGCGTGATTTGCGTCTCTCACTTGCTTGAGCTTCTTGCAGAGCGGCGCTGAGAAGCGTTCCGGTTTCGATTCGGCGAGCCGCAGTAGCGCCCCTGCTATTAGGCTGAGTCCAGAAGGGTCCATGTTGCCGATGTGGGCGCAAGCCCCAAAATCGCGAACGGACATGCGGAACACTTTTGCGGTCAGCCAGAATGCTGGTTTTCCAGTGAACGGCGGGACAAAGGTGACGTGCCTTGCGTTGTCCAACTCAATGTATACTTGGTCTTGGGGGTACCCGAGCTTCACCTCGGCATCGATAAACTCTTGAACCTTGAACCCTTCTTTGCCGTACGCCGGAACGACCAAACACTCACGGCTTCCCGAAATCTCCACAACGACCACGTGCGGATGAGGCTGTCCATCATCTTTGCCCGGCCGGACAACCTGATAGACCCGTCCTTGCACTTGCCGCCCCTATCAGTATTGCATCACGGTCTTGAGAGCAGCACGCTCAACATTCGGATTCTCGTCAGCGAAAGCATCAACGATGCGGGACCAATCTAGCCCATTTCCGCTCGTCCTGGCCTCTTGCCACACCTTCCCGATGAAGCTGTTCTTGTGGAAGTAGTCCTGGGATTCCTCCCAGTCCATTGGCATAACCGTCTCTAAGGCCCTGTTCATCGCATCGAGTTCGGATTGACTGAAATCCTCCTCGTCAACTTGGACTTTGGGCAGGAAGTAATTCTTCTTCCCGTGTTGGCTGACGATGTCGAACATCTCGGGTTGGACTTTAGATTCGTTGAACAGGTAAGCCCACGCGTTTACACGGTCGTAGGCGGGCTGAACCACAGGCCCATGCTGCCACGCTTCGATTGCGCCACCGATTACGGGAACACCATGCACCATGGCGTGAAACACGTCCGTCAGGACATGCAGCTTCATCATGGCGTATTGCGTCAAAGCCTGCCCGTGCTTCTTTGCCATGTAGGCCATGCACGCGTCGAAGCGAGCTTCATTAAATGGAATGAGTTCGTTCATGCCGGCCACCCCATATTTCTGTTAATGCCACGGTGCCTAGCCATCCAAGTAGAAATCGTCATATCTGCTAGTACGATTTACCAAACCTCGGGGTGCGAGGTAGGGTACAAAATTCGGCCTAGACGACTAAGGCGAGCGGACACTACCTCTCCGCTCGGTCAGACTCAAGGATATTATGCACAGAACTTGCCCGGTTTACTGTGGATAACTTGTGGAAAGAGCAGCGTTTTTGGTGAGCGGCACGCATGACGCGACATTATGTCGCGGTTTGTGTTAAAATAGGAAATATTATTGACGGATTCGGCCGTCATCGATGCCGAGTGCGGTGGGCGGGCTGGTTGTCGAGGGCGCAGGGCAATGAGTTTCCCCTGCCACCGCGACGTGGTGGCGTTCGGATGGCTACGGGTCGGCCTTGGGGTCGGATGCGTCTGCGTGCGTCCTGTGCGGATTGCCGGCCATTCTTCTATGGCGATTGATGGGGGTTGATGATCAAGCGGCGCCGGTATCTGGCCGATGATCACCATGGGCGGCAGGTGCTTCTTAGCGGCAGCACTGCCAGGCCGGGCCTACATCCGACCGGCGGCCGCCCTTTTTCCCTTCCTCCACGCGGAATCGCTGGGCGACTTCGGCCACCGCCCACCATTCGCGTTGGGTCTCTGATGTCATCGCCGTCTCGCTATCACGTCTGAGCCTCCATCCGCCTCAATGCCCAGGCCAGAATTGCCATCGGGCATAGCGCCAGCGCCGTCCAGATCATCGCTGACTCTGACGCCCACGCCACCACAAACAGCCCGCCCCAGACGGTGAAGAACCAACCCAGCGCCGATACCCGCCGGTCATGCCTTTTCAGTTGAACGATCAAGGGGCTGCATGCCAGCATGACCACCGCGGCGGCGGGGACCGCCTCGGCGGCCAGGAGCACTGCCGGCCTGAATGCCAGAGCAAGGAACGGGACGGCGAACAGAATGGCGATCAGCAGTCCCCAGGCTATTCGGACACCATTCGCCGGTGGACGAGCTTCGTCCAGAAGAATCGTCAGGCCCGACCCGACGATGCTCTTTTCAGCTTCGTCCCGGCTCGGGGCCTCCACCAGGTAGATGCGGGCATGGCCGCTGCCGTCTGCGGCTCGAATGCGATGCTGCACAGCGCCTCCCTCGTTATTCACGCTTTGAGCAGGCTTCTGGCGGACATTTGCAGGGCAGCAGCAACTTTCGCCAGCGTTCGCAGCGTGATGGAATCGCGGCGGCCGGTCTCGATGTCAAACCACTGTTGCGGGCCGCTGAGGCCGGCCTTGGCGGCGGCCTGGGCCATGCTCAGCCCGAGTTTCTCGCGCCGATCCTTGATCTTCGCAACATCCAGGAGAGTTCCGGTCACATCCGCCATTGCCACGACTGTAACCACCGAGCTTTGCAGCGCCAAGGTTGTTTCTGTTTTTTTACTTAAATTCCTGTTGACATTCATAAGTAAATTTACTTACGATGAGAGTCAATCAACAGTCATGGCCAGCCCGGCGAATCTTGGCGGATACCTCCGGAACTGGCCACAACAGGAGTCCCCATGTTACACGCATCCCGATTACCCGTCCAAGACACTTTCGTGCCACCCCTGGAGGAATGCCACGGCGATGCCGGGGTTGTTCCCCTCGGCCTGCCTGATGATGCGGAGGCTGAGCTGGACGCCCGGGCCGATGCCGAGCCCGCGATGACCGATGCGGAGCTCGATTACCTCTGTGCCCGTGAAGACGCCATCCGCAAGGGCGTCAGGCTGTTCCGGCTGACCTGCGGCGCCGAGATCCTGCACGTTGCCGCCGTGGACAGCGACGCCGCTTATCGCAAGGCCCGCCGGCAGGACTGGCCCAAGGGCAAGGGGCCGATCTGCACTGAGTACATCGGCACGCCCGGCAAGCGCCGGCTGTACGTCTGCGAGTTCCTCATGAACGGCCGATGGCTGCGCTTCCCGGACACGATGGCGGCTTCCGTGGCCGATGCCATCCGTGGCACCAAGGTCCTGTATGGCGATAAGTGGCCGATCCGTGCCCGCCTGGCGGAGGATGCGGGCGCCACCACTGCGGCGTGAGAAGATCAACCCGGCCGGCTGGGCTCGCCGTGCTGGCGGGCCTGGCCGGCACACCCCGATTGGCCCAAAGGAGAACCGCGATGAGCTACGATTCATTCACCATCGCAGACAGCAAGTACACAATGAAATTCTGTCGGAATCTGCCCGAAGACAGGGACGCCAAAGCCTGTGGGCCGGTGGCAGTCAGCCACTTCACAATCTACGTCCAGGAGCGCGCGCCGCTGCTGAGCATCTGCAATGCGGTGGCCGGAGCCGTTTCTTACCTCTGGCGGAAAGACTTCTCACGCCCTGCAAGCTGGGATATGACCGGCCGGGTCCGCGTCTTCGACACCGAACATGAGGTATGCCTGATCCCCAAGGACCAATGGCCCAAGTCCTCGTGGTTCTACGGGTACGGCGAAGGCAATCGCATCCTCGTATGCGCAGCCGGCCCGAAGACCACCGCCAGGATGGCCGCGGCCGCCACCAATATTCTCTGGTGGATTGCCGCACGGTCCGTCATTTCCAAGGCGCTTTCGCCACAGACCGCCACCACAAAGGCCATGAAGAACGCCGAGGATGACGACTGCGAGGATGACTGGTGGCGCGGCAGCACGCCCGTCATCCAGGTCAAGCCCGATGGGAGCCACGATCGCCTGTCGGACCAGTCGGAATGGAGCCGAGACTACCGCGGCGCCCTGGGCCGGCTGTGTGCCGCCGAGGGCTTTAACCTGCCTGCGAACCTGCCGCACGACGTGCAGGTCCACCTCGACCCCGACGGCCCTCCGTGGCTATGGTCGTCGTGGTTGCATGCCTATCCGTGCATCGTCTGCGGGAAGGCATGCGATGGCACGGCTTTCCACGAGCACATGACCAGGCAGCACGGCTGGGTGCAGACCCGTGTGAACGGTAGGGTCATCGTCCGGCCCCCTGTGCCGGCCGCCGAATAACCAGACGGTTCCACAAATTCCCTCCACCAATCGGGCTGGCCTCACACGCCAGCCCGCTCTATTGCGCCGACGGCATCATGCCCGAGGATTCCCCCGCCACTGCAACGCTGGTGCATCCGCGGGGCATCAGCCGACCATAGAGTCGAAAACGACGGCCAACGCGCCAGGATTGCAGCCACGCCAAATGCGGCGCAATACCCGGGCCCACCGGCAATCGCTTCACTCAAGACAGGCCGGCCAACTCCAGGTCCGCCGCAACGAGTCTTACGGCGCTGATCGGCATTGCCTCGGCATATTCCTCCCACGACTTCTCCCATGAGCCATCTTCGACCGCTGCAAGGAGCATCTCCCTTGTCAACTGGATTCCGGTTCCTTTGAGTAGCAAGCGCCAGGCAAGGAGGTACGATTGCATGACACTGCTGGTCTTTGCCGCGAAGAGTAGATCCAACGCCGGAGACGCAAGCGACGATCCGATCCACAGTACCACTGCAATCCACCCGCCCAGCATGGCGGCAAGCACGATTGCCACGGATTGACGGACATACATCGTAGCCGTCAGCCAGCCTCGCACAACGAGGACCACGCTGGAGAAGGCAGCCAGGTCTCGACGAAGGAGCTGTCCCAGGAGCTGCCCACCTATGACCGCGCAGGGTATGGCCCAAGGGATGCTGCTGGCCAAGCAAATCGCCACCAGTCCTGCCAGATAGGCTATCGCATTGGGGATGTTCTCGATTCCGTCGCAGCACCAGAGCAGTCCCAGCACACTGCGGCGCCGTGTCGAGCCTCGGCGCAGGATTGAAATCATGGCAAATACTTCGCGGGGGTCGATGCGAATTTGCATGCCGCAGGGAGTGACGACTGCCATAGCCATGCCCTTCGTATGTCAGCGTATCCGACGCCACACCAGCATCAGCAGCACGATCTGAGACGCTATGAGGCCACACGGGAAAAGCAGAAGTGTCCACCATCCGCTACCACGGATAAGGAAGACGAATACGGCAATGAGAAGCCCGAACCAGACAATGTTCAGGGTCAACATGCCCGCGGGACTGAACGCAATAGGCGGCCTTCGGTAGGCGTCGGGATGCCTGGTCTTTGTTGCGATCTCGTTCACAAACACCAGCGGCAGTGTCAAGAGTAGCCCTATGATTGTGTTCCCCATGGTTGCATAGCTGACACCCGCCATGGGCGTATGTCAAGCCGCTGTCGCGCATGCGTCTGCCGTCCCCTGCGGCAGGTCCGGGAACGTGATGTCCAGCGTGCTCACCGGCTCGCCTCCGCACGCACGGCACCGATGGTTCTCATCGTAAATGCGATCGTCGGCACACTTGCCGCTGAATGAGATCAGCGGCGTTCCCCCGACACCATCCCGACCGAAGCACATCGAGCACTGCTTCCCTGCCCCGATGGCCCGCACGGTTCGTTCCAGCTTGGCCAGTTTCTGCGTCAGCATATCACGCCCTTTGCTTCTGAATGTCCCTGATCATGTCTTCCAGCGCCTCCAGCTCGACCGGCGGCCCCAGCAGGCGATGGAGAAGCTCCTTGATCGCCGGCATGGTGCAACATTCCCACGCTCACGCCCGCCTTTTTCGGCCCGCCCACGGTTTGAATGTCCACTATTCTCCCAGGTTCCGCCCCACAGCCCCGGCACAGGCCGCCTTCATCATAGGTGCGATCGTCCTGCCGTTCACCGTTGACCGTCAACAGCGGTGTCCAGCCGACACCGTTCCGCCCAAAGCACGTTGGGCACTGCCTGCCCGCGCCGATTTCCTGAACCGACCGTTCCAATCTCGCCAGCTTCTGCGTCAACATGATGAGGTCCTTTACTTCTGAATGTCCCGGATCATCGTCTCAAGGGCCTCCAGCCGCTCGGTGAAGTCGAGCTCCACCGGCGGCCCCAGCAGGCGCTGGAGCAGTTCCCTGATGGCCGCCATATCGCCAGCCTTGGCCTGTTCCACGAGCTTGTTGACCACCGCCTTGAGGTCCTCATCGCTGACCGCGTTCAATAACAGCCCTCGCAGCCGCGCCACACGCTTGGCGTGGGGATTCCCCGGCCCGCCCTTGTTGCCCGGAGCGAACTGGCCCCCAGGTCCTCGATCGCCGTTATCGCCGTTTGCTGACCGCATCAGTTGCCCTCCCCGATCAGCCTCGCCACCTCTGGCGAGTCGCGGAGGCCCGCCAGCGCTGGCTGTCGCTTCGCCAGCACCGCCGCCAGGTCCCTGAACGCTGCCCGCCGGGGCACGTGCCGGAACCCCATCGCCTTGAGCAGATCCCGCCGGTCCTTGAGCATCTCGCGCAGCACGTCGGGGGCCAGGCCCGTTCTCAGTTGCAGCAGGGCCAGGGCCGCCAGTTGTGGGATGCGGTAATGCCGCCCGTGGATGCGATAGGCCTTGTTCCCAAACATCGCCCGGGCGCTGATGCGGATGCGGAACAGCCAATCGGCCAGGCCGCTGGCGTCGTTCTGGTCATGCCCCACGGTCGACGGCAGGGGCAGGCGCCCAATGCGTTCCCGCTCCCGGTTCCGGATGCGGAACTTGTCGATCAGCCGCCTGGCGCCCACCACGTAAGCGAAGGTCGTGACGCTGCTCTGTTCCGGGTTGAACCTCTCCGACGCCCGCAACACCGCCTCCAGGGCATCCTGGGCCAGGTCCTGCCGGCTGAACTCGGGGAATGCACTGAACAGCCCCAGTTTCCGCCGGGCCAGGGTGTTCAGCGTGCCCCGCACCTTGTGCAAGTCAACCTCTGCGATCATCGTGCTCCTTTCTGTGCCGAGCCCACCAGTCGCTCCATCATTCGACGCCCGACCTGCTCATCGAGCTTGCCGGCCTCCATCCGCTTGCGGATCGTGTCGATGTTCTGATCCAGCTTTTCCAGTTGCGCAAGCCGCGCTGATTCCCTGGCCGTGAGCCGGTTGCTTCTCATCGCCTCGATGGCCTGGGGCCGCTGCTTGGAGTCGGTCAGTCGCTCGCGGGCCTCGCCGTACGCCTTGGCCTTCTTCCGCAGCGCCGCCAGTTCCCGCTGCATGTCCAGGTCCACCGGCTTTTCCAGCCCGGCCCGTCGCAGGGCTTCATCCTGCTCGGCGGGGGTCAGTTGCCGGCTGCGCAGCACCTTGGCCGTCGCCATCTCCCGCAACCGCTTACGATCCTCGGGGTTGGTGGATCGGATCATCCGACCCGTATCCTTGGCCAGTTCATCCAGGCGGCCCTTGTGCCATTCAAACGCCTTGGTATCTCCGGACTCCTTGGCGATCTTCATCTCCCGGCTGATGTCCAGATAATCGCTGTAGAACCCATCGAGGCCGGCGAGGGTCTCCATGTCCGGCCCTTCGAGCTTCTCGACGCCCACCCTGCCCAGGCGATACCGCTCATGCAGCAGCGGCCTGACGCTGTCCGGCAAGCCGATGCGGAAACGGGCACTCTCGGCATCCTCGATGGCAATCTCATCCCATTGCCGCTCGACGAGGCCCTTGTCGGTGATGCGGATGAGCTGGCGCAGGCCCGGAATGCGGTCGATCACCCGCTCCACCCGGCGCGGCTGAATCAGCCCGTTCTCGTCGGGCATCATCGCATCGGCCACCGTGGAGATGTAGCCGCCCTGATCCAGCGTCCACCGCACCATGGACCGGGCGGCATGCCATCCGCCGGCATCCCATGCCTCCCTGGCCACCACGTTGCGGCGGAAGAACCGCTCGAATGGATTGATGCCCCTGGCGTAATCCATCCAGGCCATGGGGATGTTGATCGCCGGGGACAGGTTCGGACCGAACGCGAAGTTGTAATGGGTGATGCCCTGGAGGGTCTTCTCGATGCCCTGCTTGTCGGCATTGGCCATCATCCACACCATGGCGCCGATCAGCCGGCCGGTTTCATCCTGGGGCATGAGGAAATAGGCCGCCTTGGTCCGGCCCTGATCATCCGGCTCGAGCATGCCCAGCGGCACAATCAGGTGGTTCACCAGGTCATAGCTGGGAATCTGCTCGAAGAGCTTCTTCAGACCGACGCCGAACAGCCCAGCCAGCGCCGCCTTGGCCGCCAGCTTCGGCAGCACGTTCACCAGCGCCGTCCGCAGCCAGAAACCCGCCGCAGTGCGGGGCGATGTCGCCGATTCCATGTCCGCCCGGATGCCCTGGATGAAGACGTTGGAGTACATCCAGACGCCATTTGTAAGATTCGTTGCCAAGCCCTTGCGGCGAATGTTGGGGGTGCCGACGTTGTTGCGGACGATGTAGCTCCGCTCCTGGCCGGTCACATCATCCTCGCCCAGCAGCTTCCAGGCCGCCAGCTTGGGCAGGGATTCCATGAACACGCCCAGCTTCTCAACGGCATCGGGAATGGCCATCAGCACGCTGGTCAGGCGCGAGCGGCCCTTGTCGCCGCCGAGCCCGTATTGATCCATCAGCCGTTCATAGGCCACCGAGTCGCTGGTGAAGTCGAACTCAACGAAGGGAACATCCAGGGCCGCTGCGGAGAGCATCTCGCGCACGGCTTCATCGGTGATCCCCCGCGCCCGCCGCCACGCCGATGGCATGCTCTGCACGTACGCCCCCATCAGCCGGCCGATCGTGGCATGCTGCCCGAGGTTCTTCCAGGTGCGCTGGAAGTCGCGGAACAGGTTGCGGACGTGGAAAACGGGGTTGTAGGTGACAAACAGCGGGTGAAACACCTTGTAGCTGGCCCACTGCATCACCTTGCCCACGTTGTTGAGCATGCCGACGTCATGATGCTGGAACACTCGGCCGATGTACGGATCGACCTCATACCCCACCAGCAGCCCGTTTTCGAGCAGTTCCAGCTTGCCCGTGTTGGGGGCGGTGGGCGATTCTGGGCTCTTGAGCTTGCTGATTTCCTCGGGGAAGTAGCGGAGCAGTTGATCCCGCACCGTCAACTTGGCCCGCTGGAGCTCGTTGAGGCGGTTCAGCGAGATCGTCTTCATGATCGTGGTGGTGAATGGGTTGGCCACCGGCTTGAACGTGCCCACCTGTGCCTTGAGCCCCGCCGGCATGCGGTCGAAGACATGATCCACCACGGCGAAGGCGGCATAGTTGCCCCGGTTGGGGGCGATGCGCTTCTCGAATGCGCTGCGCGAGTAGGTCCCCAGCTCGGCGGCCTCCTGGGCGGCGGCAAAGACGATGTCATCGAGCACGCCCATGCTCCGGGTCACCTGGGCGAAAGCCTTGTCCCCGAGCTTGCGCTTCAGGGCCTGCATCTGCACCCGCGCTGTCTCGGACGTATGGCCAAAGGGATTGGCGATGTCCGTACGCTCGAACATGATCCGGCGCAGCAGCAGGTATTCGCCCAGGTCATCCATCGACACGCCCAGCTTCAATGTCGGCTGCACGACCTCGCGCTCGATGCGATCAAGCATGAGGTGATTGACGTTGTCGGCCAGGGCCAGCTCCTCCAGGGCATAGCGGGCGGCCCGCTGCTCATCGCGGCCAAGCCCTCGCTTGGCCAGGGCCTTTTCCTGCCGGATGAGCGGCGCGGCTCGGTCGAAAAGGGCCTGCTGGATGGTATGGATGATGCTGAAGGTCGATGCCCGGCGCTCTTCGGCCCGCGCCCGCATGGCTGTCTCGCCATCGGCGAACCCCTCGCGGATGTCCGCCCGGCGGACTTCGGCCAGTTCGTCGGGATCGCCGGCAAGCAGGTCCTGGAGGTTCAGGTACGCTTCGAGCATCTGGGGCTTGCGGTCGAGGTTCTCCAGCAGTGCCGCGTAGAACTTGGGGGCTCGGGCGGCCAGGTCGCCGGGGCTGTTCAGGAAGGCCGAGAGGGCATCGGCATACAGCTCGACGCTGCTGCGCCGATAGTCGCTGGTCATATCCCCCGGCCGCCACCAGGCGGACAACTCCATGATCTCCGCGCGAAGCTCGCGATTGGTGGGTCCGGTCTCGCCGTCGATGGTGTTCTTGATGAATACCCGGAGCCTGCCCAGGGCACCGATCACCGGCTTGAGCGACTTGACCCGGGCCAGCAGGTTGCCGCGGTCGATTTCGCCATCGGGCAGGAAGTCGGTCAGATGGCCAATTTCGTGGGCGAGGGTCTGGGCAAGCTGCTGGGTCTCATCGGCGGTGGTGGGGTCGATGGCGATGTGTCCCCTGCCCCGGGCGATGAACATGCCGCGGGCGGTGGTGAGCTTCTGGACCGCGGGCAGGTGCCCCATGAGCTCCTTGGCCAGCTTCACCAGTTCCGGCATCGGCACGCCCTGGAGGGTCCGGCCGGCCAGCTTCCCCGCTCCGGAGGCGGGTCGGGCGACGGCATCCCAGGTATCCGGCCCATCCTCCCGGGCATCGAGCATCATGTCGGCGGGCTTTGGCTTGGCGCTCTTGCCCAGCGTACCCACCAGCAGGCGGGAGTTGGCCGGATCCGCTTGCATGCCCATGCGCGCCCAGACCGGGGCGGCCAGGGCGCTGCCATCGCCTTCGGTCAGGAACGCGAAAACCTCACCGTCACGGCGGCGCAGGATGACCTTGCCGATGACCTTGCGCCCGCCGGCCAACGCCTGGGCGATGTCGTCGTGCACCATCGCGCCGGCATCGCCCACGGCGAGCGTGCCATCATCGAAGACCACGCCGCGCAACTGTCCCCCGGTGTCGTAGAGGGCGCGATCCAGCGTCCGCCGCTGATCCACCTCGACCGGCTCATCCATCCCGCGGACGAAATCGCCGACGGTATCGGCCAGGGTATCGCCCGCGATGGGCGCAGCCGGCTTGTCGGACTCGACGAGGCGAAAACTGACATTGCTCCCCATGGCCGAGAACCTGGCATCGATCTCGCCGGCATCCCGCATCTCTTTCAGGGCCTGATTCAGCGGGTTGGCCAGGGGATTACCTTCGTCGGAGTACCCGTGCGGTTTCACTCCCAGCACGCTGCCGAGCTCCTGAATGGATGAACCCGGAAACTCCCTGAGGATCATCCGGATGCGAGGCTTGAGCGATTCGGCGGTCGGCTTGACTTCGGTTACACTCTGGTCTTGCCCCGTGGCCCTTCCAACGCCTTCGCCACTCTCATCGCCAGCGCGTGCCTGCTGGCGCTGTGGGGGCTGGGCTGGTGCCTCTACCGGGTCGGGCTGTGGCTGTGGGGGCTGCTGTGAACCCTCGAACATATTCCCCGTCGCATCGGCGGCCGGGCGATACAGCCGTTCGATCTTCGCCTCCTCAGCGGTCTTCTTGGGCTTGGGGGCATCCACTGGCTCGTGGAACAGCGGAAGCTGCTGGTTGCCCTGTGGGTCGTAGACCGGCCGTCCGAACAGGTCCGGCTCTCCACGGCTGACGGAGAATGGCACCTCGTCATCCGGGCGGTCGGGCAGCTTGGCGACTTCCGCCTCCATCTGGGCGGCGGATCGCTGGCGCGGACGGCCCGAGCCGGTGAGGTTGTTGTATTCCAGCAGCAGGTTGCGGGCGGCGCTGCCCTCGGGCATCTCGGCGGCGATGCGCAACGCCTCTTCCTCGGACACCAGCGCCTTGGGTTCAAGGTCGCCGCGCATCACCCGGTAGCCCACCGTGCTGTTTTTGATGGCGGCCCGGTGGTACATGTGCTGGCCGCTGATCTGCGACTTGGAACGGAGCAGGTTGTCGAGGTCGGCGATGGCCACCTCATGGCGAAGGGCATCCATCACCTCACGGCGTCGTGCGGCAATCGTGGGCTGCTGGAATGGCTCATCAGCCTCGTTGACGGGGGCGGGCGGGGCCGGGTTAGCCTTCGCAGCCTTCATCGCCGCCATCGCCTGTCCATATTCCTTGGCAGACAGGTCGCCGCGCCGCGCGCGATCGGCCATCGCCGGGTCAACAGTTTCCAGGTACTTGGTGACTGGGTCATTGGCCAGTTGCTTGGCTGTCTCGGGCCTGGCGGCGTCGACGTCGTTCAACAGTCGGTCTGGATTCTTCCCCTGCCGCACCATCTCATCCCGAGCCCAGTCAGGGATGCCCGTACCGGGTTCCACAACCTCACCAGACGCAATTTGCGGCGTTGGCGGGGTCTGGACCTGTCTCGGCATGGGTTCGGGCGTCGGAGCCTCTGTGCGTTGCGGGGGCGTAG
>CAZMXI010000003.1:19170-35758 GCA_964570205.1 uncultured Tepidisphaeraceae bacterium | reverse complement strand
ACCTGTCTCGGCATGGGTTCGGGCGTCGGAGCCTCTGTGCGTTGCGGGGGCGTAGCCTGCTGGGCAGCCTGGGCGGCTGCTTCGGCCGCCACGCGGTCCATGCCGATCAGCGTCTCGATGTTGGCTTCCCGGAATCCTGCCCGGCCGCCCCTGGCGCGCACCGCGTTCCAGAGGTCACGGCTGCTCATGGCTTCGTAGGCGGCGCGGATGGGGTCCGCCTCGCGGGCGTCGATGGCCGCCTCCTGGGCCTCGATCTCGCTCCGCGCTGCGGTGGCGCGCTGTTCCTGGGCCGCCTGGGTGAGTTGCGGGTCGAGCCGGTCGAGCATGGCCTCGTCGGCGGCGATGGGGTCATACATGCGGAGGTAGGCATCCCGCGCGCCTGCCGGGGCGGGCTCCTGCATGGGCCGGCCGGCGGTGGCCTGGCGGGCAGCGCCCAACCGGCCCACGTTGCCCTGCTCGGCTCGGACTTGCCGGCGCGAAGAGCGGGCAGCGCCCACGGTGAAGGGCGACATAATCAGCCCCTCGTACAGCCCGGATTCCGCCGCCTCGGCAACCCCGGAGGTGGCCGCCGGCCAGAAGCCCTGCTCTTTCCGCATCAGTGCGAGGTCGGGGGGTGGCACCGTGTTCATGGAGTACAGGTTCTGCACAACCTGCTGTGCCGGCTCGGTGACGGCGTTGGCGGCCATGTCGCCAGCGATGGCAGCGCCGTAGCCCGTGGCGGTTCGGACGCTCGCGGGCAGTGCCTTGCCGATGGCGGTGTTGCCGATGCCCCTGGCGACGGGGGCGGCGAGCTTGCCGGCTACGGAGAAGAGCTTGCCTTGGAGGTAGCCGGCCGCCGCACCTTGCAGGCCCTGGGAGATGATCGCCCCGCCAGCCTGGGCGGGGGTGACGATGTTCCCCGCCCGGCGCGAAAGCTCGGTGTCGATGCGGGCCTGGCCGATGCCCTGGCCGGCTCCGTAGGCGGCCAAGCCCACCGGGCCGCTCGTCATCATCACCGGGACAATAGGCGTCACAGAGCCAGCGACATTGGCCGCCCGGTTGTACCAGCGGTCATCGTAGGCGTACTGGCCCTGCAAGCCGGTTTGCAGGTCCGCGGAGAGTCCGGGCATGGCCACGCCGAGACCACGGGCTGCTACGTTGGCAGCGCCTTCGGTGAAAGCCGCGTTCAGCCCGCCCAAGAACTGGCCGCGGGCGTCGGTCAAAGGCGGCAATGTCGGCAGGTAATCGCTGCGCCAGTCGCGCGGCATGCTGGCCTGCTGACGTGCCTCCTGTTCAGCGAAGCGCATGAACTTGTATCGCTCGGCGGCCGGAAGCCCCTTGGACGCCTGGAGCGTCTTGTAGGCCCATTCCGGCATGCTGGCCGGGCGGGTCTGTGCCGCGGGCATGTTGGAGAAAACGGCATCCACAAGCCCCGGTCCGGGCATCTGATTGGGGAATCGGCTCATGCGTGGTTATTCGATATGGGTGTTGCCCGTCAGATTGTCGTGTTGTACGTTGTGGGCATGAGCACGCGACACAGGCGAATCGTCATCTGCTGGTCGGTGGTGTTTCTGTTGATCTTCACCGTCGATTGCATCTCTTCCCTGCGGGTCAAAAGGCCGGCTCCGTCTCTTATGGGGGCCGTGGTGGATGCAACCTTCGCCCTGCCAATCGGCATCATCGCCTCCTGGGTGGTGGCGGCGATGTTCCCCGAGAAGGACAAGACCTGTCCCCGGTGTGGCCATCCACGAACCGGGGACTTCTGTGCTAAATGCGGTGGGAAGCTGACGACGAAAGCCATCAGTAAGAAAAGCGCTGCTTCCCGCGCGTGACCGCGCCAGTGCCAACAAGGCCGGGATACGGCTCGTCGGGAATGTCCATCGGCCGCATCGGTGCCGGGTAAGTCTCTGGAAGAACCTGTTTCTCTGCCGGCAACTTCGACTGCGCCTGCATCTGTTTGGCGAAGGCGTTGCGAATGTTCATGTCGGCTTCCATCGCCATCGCGTTCATCTGGAGCATCGAGTTGCGCCGGCGGGCCTCGGCTTCGGCCATTAAGCCGCCCATCTGCATGCGGGGTCCCATCAGATTGGTATCCTCGTCGATGTTCCGTGCCTGCGCCTGACCCACCCCGCTCAAGCTCTGGTAATACCCAGCCATCGCGGGTACTTGGTACTGGCTCTGGGCGTCGAAGTTCCTGGCCTGTGCCCCCATCAGCCCGGCCTGAGCCGGGAAGATGGTATCGGCCTGTCGCCTGGCGTTGTAGCCCTGGGCGCTGGCCTGCTCGCCCAGCCCGCGCATGTAGGCGTTCTGCCCGCCGGCCAGCATATTGGCCCGCGAATCGGCGTTGGTGGCCAAGCCTTGCTGCATGAAGAACCCGCCGGGGGTGCCGGTGCCGAAGGTCTGGTCGCCAAGGTTGGCTTCGTTCATCTTGCCCTGCGCGTAGGCTTGGGCTCGGGCCTGCCTGTCGTCCATGCCGCTCGCCTTGAGGCCGGCGAACATCGCCGCCTTGTTGGCGTTGAGGCTGTTGTCCATGCGGCTCCGCGCCTGCACCGGAGACATCGCCGGCATCATGGGGGCCTGCTGAGGCAACGGGAACGGTGCCAGCATCTGGTTCGCGGTCGTCTCGTCAATCGGAGTTGCGAATGGTCGATATTTCATTGTTTTTCCTGGTTGAAGGTCCACACCTGGTGTTATTCGACAACGGCCCTCAGTTTTGCGGGCTATTGCTCAAAGCCGCGTGAAGCAGAAAGTTCTGCACCACCCACCGCCAGGCCTCGTTCGCTGCTGGGGCCGGTCGGCCCTCGCAGGCCGCATGGCGGTAAAGCCATCCAGCTTGCTTCAGCGCTTCGCGCTGGAACGTCGCATAGTCCAGGAGCGCATCCGTCGACGCGCAGACGGATTGCGGTCCGTCGGGCGTGTCCATCTCGACGATGAAGGCGTATTCCGCAGCAGCGCCAACCGGCCGCCGCTCAATGCTGATGATGTCGACGCTGGTTCTCTGATTCGCTTTCACGTTCAATCCCTTTCACAAATGCGGCCGTCGCCGGCCTTGTCCGTGGCGGTCCACACGATCGCCTTGCAGTGTCCAGAGGTTTCTCGCCGCCGCCCCGAGTCTCGAACAAAACCGCCCAGCTTCAGCTCCGTCAGCCGTGCCGCCGCCGTCAGCCGGCACGCTGGCGTCTCCGGTGGCAATCCGCGCGTCATGGCGAGGAAGGCCCCGGCCTCTTCTGCGGTCACGCCCAGGTCGCCCTGGTCGCGCACGTGCTGGAGGATGATTTCGCGGATGGTCGGCGCTCGATTCCGCTGCCGTTGAGCAGCAGCGATGCTGGTATCGACCGGCCGGCTCGGCGGTGTGCCGTCATACACCAGCGATCTCGCCGGAGGATCGAAAAGATGCAGCTGGCTCATGTTCGACCCTCCCTGAAGCTGGGCCACGCGCAATTGACGATACTGCCAGTTTCAGCCAACCGGGATGCGATCGAATCGCCGACCGACGCCAGAAACTTCTGTGGTCGCTGGTTGGCGATGAAGATGGTTGCCTTCATCGCCCCGTAGCGGCGGTCGATCAGGTCCGCGAGAACATTGCCCTCCCAATCAGATCCACCGCGCACGCCCGCCTCATCCAGGATGAGCAATGGCGGCGATACCAACTCTTGCACGACCGCCCGCTCCGACTCTGGCGATTCTTTCTTGAACGTCGCGCGAAGTCGCAGAAAAACGTCCAGCGTCCGGACGTAGATCGCTAACCGCCTCGCCTCGATGAACTTCCGAGCCAGTGCGCACGCGAGGTATGTCTTCCCCACGCCTCGCGGACCCAGAAGGGCCAGCATGCCGGGTTGCTCGACGAGTGCCAACAATGCATCCCGAGCGCGGCCGTGGGATGGGTTGACAGGCTCGAATTTCAGATCCGCATTCCAGTATCGATTGGGCATACCGCTGGCACGGATGAACCGGTCGATATTTTCGAGGCGTTCGCGCTCGGCCTCTTCGCGGCGGCGGCGTTCGCGCTCCTCCTGCTGCGCGGGCGTCGGCCGCGGAACGCGGATCACCCGGCCACCGGGCAGTGGAAACTCGTCGTAATCAGCTGATGACTCGGACATCATGTTCTGGCTCTGGAAACTCGCCGCGTTCGGCAGTTCTGCGTCGCGTGTGCTCATTTGTCCTCGCTGGGCTAGTGGCGGTTGGATCGTCCTCGAACAGAAACTTGTCGGCCTCAAGGTCCAGTACGCGGTCGCACGCGTCCATCGGGTTGTAAGGCTTGGCGCCTCCGCGGTTTTGTGCCCGGCTCAACCACGCGCCGAGAAAGCGCGGCATGCCGCTCGCGGTCTTCCGCTTCGATGGGTTATCTCGAAGCCACTGGCGGGCCTTGCGAAGCTCCCCCATCACGTTCAAATGCGGAAATGCTTCCGACCACTCATTGACCTTCGCCTGGTTAAGCTCCCAAACCTTGACTGGACCATCGCAAGCAAAAGTCAGAACGACCCCTTCCGCCTCGGGCGGCGATGCCGGCTTTGCCGGCTCGCTGCAAGCATGCATATCGTTCTCGTCTGGGTTCTCGTTCTGGTTATCGTTATCGTTATCGGAGGGCTTGGATTTCTTGGGCTCCCCCGGATTCACCCGGATTCCCCGAGATTCACCCGGAGGCGATGGGTATCGCTGGATGCGGCGGCCATTCTTGCCGGCCGGCTGCATTTCCTCGAAGTCGCGGATTAAGCCGTAGGGCTCGCCGGACACCTCATATCGCACGACGAGGTTCTCGCCTTCCAACTCAGCCAGGGCGCCGGCGATATCGGATTCGCTGATGGACCGCCTCCGTGGCAGTGCGGCGCAGTGCAGGAGGTACGGGTCGGCCTCGAACCTGCCAAAATCGTCAGCGACGAGGTGCAGCCGCCAGAAGAGCACCTCTGCGAGTAAGCTGACCGCGTTGATCCGCTTGCCCTTGGTTGCGCCTGCGTAGATCCGGCGATATATCCCGCGCGTCAGATCCAGGTCGAGGTCGCTCATTCCGCACCACCGATCCGCTGCCGATCACGCCATGCGCGAATGTCCGCCAGCTTGTAGCGGATCGCCCGGCTTCCCAGGCGGTGGAAGGGCAAGTCGCTGCGTTTCGTCGATCGCCATGTCGAAAGCGTCGCTGGCGAGAGGCCCAGGAACGCCGCGGCCTGCCTCTCGTCGACCAGCCGTTCATTGTCGAGGTTGTCAGACATGCGACACCCCCTTGCCGACCGGCCGACCGTTGCGGCGAAGTGCCGCGCGGATCATTTCCAGATAGTCTTCGGGAATCACTCGCCGACCTGCGACAATCGGGCAGAGGTCATCGCGCAGTTCGCGCCGATAGAACAAGTCGCTGATGTCCTTTGGAATCGCCCCGATGCGTCTGGCGGCTTCAGATACGCCAAGATGTGCCATACGGATACTCCTCATCGACGATGACCGTCACCGCGACGATCAAAGCGAGAGCGAGTATGCGGTCTTCCCTTTTCGGACGTGCGTTGCGCAGCAATCCCAGACGTGTTGCGCGCCTGTTTTACCGGGACATTTTTCTTCGCGTACCACCTTGCTGCGCATCGCTGCGCATCGTGTTGGTTAGAGGTTCGATTGGAGGATCATTGTGGCATTTCGTGCATTTCCCTATCCCATCTCGCAGCGTGACAATTCCGCCGCACCCACTACATTCGCCGAAAGAAACTACAGGTTTTGACTGAGGCCACGGTGTGGGCTCAACGGCCGACCTGATCTCCCTACCGCGGCGCATCTTCTCTATCCAAACGGCAAGCGATGCCGGGTCGATGCGCCTGTCCCTGTTAGTGCCCACGCTATGAATCGCCCCGTCTGTGCACGCCCTCGATATCTCACCACTTCCAATTTTGCCGAGCTTCTTCTTTGCCTCTTTTGTCGCATCGCAGACGCGCGGCCATTCAGTCGTGTCCACGCCTCGTTGCTGCGCGCACTGCGCCGCGATTGCCGGCTCTACGGCAGCCGCCAGCCTTCCAGCGAAGTCGCGCGCATCCGCAGCGTACTTGCATGGCCCAGGCTGTTCAATTTCCTGATCGTAAATCAGCCACTCCGCCTGGTTGATCGACTCGGAATCCAGGTACCAGAACTGCGGCCAGGGGTCTCGGTTACCGTGTTTCTTGGTCAGCGCCTGAACCACGGATGCAGCGGCGTCGAGGTTACCGGCCTTGGCCAAAGTGTACCGTGGCAACAGCACGCGAGGGCCAAAGCCGACCTTGTTCGGTCTCAGGAATGAGTCGGCACAGATCATGTGGTTTGTGCAGGCGCCATCTTCCAGGGCTCGCCAGTTGAGGGCGTACAGGGCATAGCAGAAGCCGATGGCAGTTGGCAGTGTCGGGAGTCTGTCGGCGATCTCTGTGGTAACCGGAGCGGCCGCGCAGAAGCTGGGTTCCTCCACGTCAGCACGTCTTCTCTTGTTGAGTGGCACTTGGCGCGAGCGTCGTTCCCGCTCATCAGCTTGAAGCTTCTCCAGAAGAAGCCTCTGCCATTTGTGCTTCATTCTTGGCGTATCATCGAACGCCCTTTGTACTGCCTCGATGATCGCCGGAACCAACTCTGTGTCTTCGAGATGATTGAATTGGTGGAATGGGAAGAGCTCGGAAAAACTTGGCCATTCTCGGCAGAAGATGTAATAGGACATTGTCGCACCTGATCTTTCTGGCAGGCCCGCGGGGTGGCGTCCCAGGTGCGCCGGGCGCCACGGCCCGCGTGCCATATGGCCGGTGATCAAGCCGGCCTTGCCAGCAGACCCTATAGCACATCTGGCGGGCAACTTCATCCTAAAACTAATTATGAAAATAGATTATGACGTTCGTCATAACCGTCAGCGGCATAGACGTAGTCCAAGCTCCAGCGTCACACTGAATCGCTGATTGCATTGTGGTATGCTTCAGACATGGGCAAGAAAGGGACCGGCGGCGGCCGGGTAATCACGGCCGGAGTTGAGCTTTCTGTATCCGCTCAGAAGGCACTGAGCGAGTTTGTGAAACAGATACCGCTGACCAAGGTGGATACCGTCGAGCGGGTATTGACGTGGTTCGTGTCGGCCCCGGACGAAATGCAGCTATTTGTGCTGGGTGTCGTCCCGCGCAACATGCATCAGCAGTTCCGCGATCAACTGCGCCAGTACATTGAGTCCTGCCTGCCAGTTGGCCAGGATGAGCGGGGCGAATGACGGTGGTCTTCTCGCCAATGGTAGCCCAACGGTAGCCCAGACCCACCAAGCGGGCGAAGGCGGAAATAGTGCCAACCATAAACCTTTGTGATTTAAGCAGTTTCAACGCACCCGATAGGACTTGAACCTATAACCCTCGGTTCCGAAGACCGATGCTCTATCCAATTGAGCTACGGGTGCTCTAGCGACCGCCGCGGCGAACCGGCCGCGGGCGGCCATGTCGTCATCTTCCCACAAACCGCCCGAATTTCCAGTGCCCAATCCGACCGGCCGGACTCTTCCTGTCGTGACAATCCGTCAATCCACCGCTACATTCCCACGCATGCGGCTCATGCCACTTGTCACCCTCACGATCGCGGCGGCATTGGGTAGCCAAGCTGTGGCATGGGCCTCGGCGCCGCTCTACGCATTCGATCGACCGGATCCATCAGTCTGGAACGAGCCGGTGGCGACTGCTGGCAACGATCCCTTGCTGCTTGCGGCGAACCGGGATGACAGCCCCCCCCCCAGCGTCTTTGATCTCCCCGGCCGGCAAGCCGGCCAGCCCAGCATCTATGACGTGCCCGGACGCCAGGCAGGTACAACGCAGCCCGCCTCGGCCGGGCCCGCACTTCGCCCGGAACTGCGCCTGACCTACCTGACCGATCATGTCCATCGCGGGCTCATCCGCGACACGTTGATCGCCCACCAGACCGCCGCCGATGCCCGCCGGCCCACCAACTTTCTCCTCGAAGGCCGCCTGTCGCTGGACACCGACGATGCGCCACACCCCTTCATCTCTCTCCTGGCCAATGTTGTCGATGATGACCCGGAAACCCACCTCCAGGAAATCTGGCCGACCTTCGGCGCTGACTGGCGCATCGATCCCCTGTCCATCGAGGTCGGCCACACCTACTACATCCTCCCCGATCGACACAAGCTGAACACATCCGAGGTGTATCTGAAGCTCACGCTGCTCGACGGCCAACTGCTCAATCGGGAAGACCCCATCCTTTCGCCCTACATCCTCGCCGCCTACGACTACGACCGGTACGATGGATGGTACTTCGAGCTTGGCCTCTCGCACGAATTCCTGCTGCCCGACCTGGGTCTGGCCCTCACACCCCTTGCCCGCATCGCTTATGTTCAGGATCATAGGTTGTTCGCCGGCCACGACGGCAAGCACTCCGGCTGGCAGCACTATGACATCGGCGTGGTCACCCGATATGGCCTGAACACCCTGCTGAACATCCCCGATCGCACTGGCCAGATATCGCTCACGGCCTATCTTTTCTACACCGACGGCCTTGATGATGACCTCCGCGCCGATGCCCAGCTCTGGGGCGGCGTCGGCATCGAACTGCGCCGGTAGGTGAACGCTCCTTCGCACGGGGCGGATCCCATCAACGCCCGTCGATGGGTCCGGCACAACCTCATAGCCGCTTTCCCGGAGGATTCCCATGCCGCGCCGGCCTGGCGTTGCATCAGCCGTGCTTCTCTGCTGCTGCTTCCTCGCCGCTGGCGAACTGGGCGCTGCGGAATGGCATGTCTCGCCTCAAGGCAACCTGGCCGGCGATGGCGCCCGCGCCAATCCATGGGACCTCGCCACCGCACCACCTCAGGAATCTCGCCAGTCACCGGCATGCGGGGTATTTCACACATGACCATCGAGCACACCCCGCCCGAGCCCCCGCCACCAGCCCCTCTTCCGGTGACCATTGCCTGCCCGATTTCCTGAGGTGAATTCACGCCCGCCGGCGTCGCCTCAACAGCGTCGCCCCCGCCGCGGCCACCAGCAGCACCCCCGCCGGCTCGGGTATCGGCATCATACCGGTCCCGATCGCGCCCTGCCCCTCCGACAGCACCACCGCGATCAGATCGACATCGCCCGGCCGCCCGTAGATCATGTTCTGGTCCGACAGGATCTGCAGCGAATCCCGCACCACCCGCCACTGCCCATCGTAACCGTACATCTTCAGGCTGCGCAGCGGCGACTCGGCCAGCGCATCCTCCAGCACGCTGTCATACCGCACGCCGAATTCGACCGTGTCCATGGCCAACCCCTCGGCCTCGACGCTGTACATCGCCAGAACGTGATTGCGCCCCTGAGCCGTGAAGCCCGGGATTCCCGGGAAATCCGGCGCCACCAGCGAGATCGCCACCGTGCCGTCATCCGACGGCGGGGGTTTGTACAGCAGTTCGACCGAGTTCACCAGGTCGATCTGCGGATCGGCGGGGTTCTCGCCCCACACTGAGCGAGGGGTCCCCGCGGGCACGTCCAGGGGCGCAAGCATCAACTTGCCGCGGTTGACCGCATACCAGCCGTTGACGCCGCCCTCCGCCGGGTTCTCGATATTGCTCGAAAGCGTCGTCACGGACGACATGTCAAGCACGCCCCCGTCGGCGATCACCTGCCCCGGCTCCAACAAGACGCTGGCGGCCACCTTGCCATAGCCACGCAGAACCGAGGAGCCGATGCGTCTGGCTGTGGGCGGAACCATCGCCAGTTCACCCTGCACCGGCGGCATGACAACGGCCGCCTCAACGCCCGCAAACGGATATACGCCGAGCGCCGCCGGTCCGTCATCCGCCGCGCCGTTGTAGGCGATGCTGGAATGCAGGTCGTTGCTGAGAGACGTCATCGAGAGCGCCGCCATCGGCGTCATCGCCAGCACCAGCGGAGTCTGTGACGATGGCGTGCTCCCGCTGTCCACGACCTCCGTTGGCCCTCCCGGAACATTCGGCACCTCGGGGACAACCGAGTGATTACGCTCTCTTGGCCAATTCCCTGATCGGGCGTGAGCAGGCAGGGCGCTGAACTCGCCCGAGCGGCTCCGCGCAGGCGCCATGCGGCCGCCACCCGCGCCCAGTGGTCCGGGGACGAAACCCGGCAGCAACGAGCGATCCGCCGCGGGCCCAATCCCCTGCCGGCTCGCCATGGGCATGTGTGCCGCCACCGAATCGCTTCGCATCAATGGCGATGCATAATCGCCAAGTTGGGTCTCCACCTGCCCGGAGCGGCTCCATGTGAACGGCATCATCCCCCGGCCAATCGGACGGGCACCGACGGGCGTCTTCTCCTCGACTGCGGGTATGGCATCTATCGTCCCCGTGTCCTGCCGCACGAATCGCTTCGGCTCCGGCACCTGGAACTTGGGCAACAGTCTTTGCGGCATCTCCAGGAGGTTGGGCAGGCGAAGATCCAACGAACGAACCTTCCCGACCACCTGCGCACCGCCCGCAACCGCCGTTCCAGCGATCGCCAGGGCCGCGGCCAGGATCTTGCACTTGGCCAGCATGGCCGCAGAACCGGCCCCCTTTGCCAAGGCCATCACTCGGGCCGACACCAAGCCCGCATAAATGTCCGTTCCCGTCGCCAGCCGCGCCGCCGCGAATGATGTCGCCGAGATCATCGAATCCGTCACCGCCACGTTGACCAGCCCCACCATGGCCACCGCCATCACGCCCTCGGCCAGGATGACGCCCCGCTCGGCCAGGCGCGTGCCGAGCATCGCGCGCCCCCGGTGCAGCCGTACCCCCAGCGTACTGGCTTTGACCCGCAATTCGTTCGCCATCTCCTCGCGGCTTAAGCCCCCGAAATAAAACAAGATAAGCGGCAGACGGTACTTGGGCGGCAGCCTGTTCAGTTCCTCACCCACCACCCGTTTGAGCTCGTCAGCGCCTGCCCGGCTTGACGCATCCGGCATGTGCGCCTCGCCACCGTTGTTCTCGTAGTGCGCTTCCTCCCGCCGACGCCGCCGCTTTTTGGACCGGATCATGTCTAGCGACATCCGGTATGCCACCTGTTGTAGCCATGGCCCCACCGCCTTGATCTCCCGCGTGGTTTTCGACTTCACCGCCAGCGTCAGGAACACCGCCTGGGTGGCATCCTCGGCGTCATGATTGTTCTTCAGAATCTGAAAACAGAGATGGTAGACCATCGTCGCATAACGACGCACGATCTCCTCAAACGGCTCCTGCCGGCCGGTTTCCCGGAACTCGCGGAGCAGATCGCTTGCTTCTCGTGATGGCGGGCCCTCGCCAATCGCCACTCTGCATCCTCCCGCCAAAGCCTCACGCCCCAGAGCCTCGCCCCCCATCTGGGGGCGCACGACAACCGCTCCCGTCTATTATGAATAAGACGACAGGCAGGGTCGAGTGTTCCACGAACGTCCGGAATTCCCTCGAGCGCTGCGGCGTTTTCTTTATCGTGGAATGTCATGCATTGGTATGATTGCTGCTTTGGGATCGCTGGCGGAGGCCCATGAGAAACTTAACCCTCACCGTGTTCACGATCGCTCTGTGCTGCCCGACCGTCGGCCACAGCGCAGAGCCATCGACACAACCTGCGTCGGCGTCTGTATTTGTGTCTCTATTCGCCCCTCTCGCCGACGCTGAATCCACTGGGTGGATCAGCGTGGCGATACAGCAGAATCTCATCAACGAGCTTGGTCGTAACCCTAGTGTTCACGTCATTCCGGCCAAGCCCAATTCGGGCAAACCGAGTTGGGATTTCGTTCGTGTCCGGGCAATGGCGACCGAGGCGAATGCAAACATCGCCATATTAGGCACTTATCATTCGCCATCTGGCGATTTGCGGATTACCGGGCAAGTTATGGATGTCGCCACAGGCCGGATTCTTGGGGCGCTCAAAGCCACGGGCCCTTTCCGCGATCTCTTCGCTCTGGAGGACCAGATAGCTCATCAGGCCAATCGTCTCCTGGAAAAGCACTTAGCCACCCCGCCCATCCCCAGTCAGGGACAGGCGCCCGTTGCCCAGGCTCCCGTTCGTGGGCCGATTACTGCTGCCCGCCCTTGGGACACCGACGATGACTATCTTGACTGGGTTGTCCGCCGCCGCATCACCAATGAGGATGACTACGACTGGGATCGCTGGGATTACCGCGACGATTACTACCCGCGCTACCACCGCCGCTTCTACTTCTACTACCCGTACGTCTATCCTTACCCGGCCGTGTGCTTTCCGCGTTACCACCGGGATGGCGGCCAACGCTCCGGCGGTATCAACACTTCCTTCGGCGATTCCCGGGATGGCGGCTTTATCGCCGGCCGCGTGCGCCTGGGGCATTGACGCCGTAGCGAGCCATGCGGATAGTATCCGCCCATGACACGCGAAGAACTCGCCAAACGAATTGCCGACGTCTCCCTGCTTCGGGGCGAATTCACCTTGCGCAGTGGCCGCAAGAGCAATTACTACCTCGACAAGTACCGCTTTGAAACCCACCCCGATGTCCTCCGCGAGCTCGGCGTCATGTTCGCCCAGCGCCTCTCCCCCGCCGTCGACCGCATCGCCGGCGCGGAGCTTGGCGCTGTCGCCCTGGCCGCCGCCACGGCCATGGCCTGCGGCAAGCCCTTCGTCATCGTCCGCAACCAGAAGAAAGATTACGGCACCAGCAAGCTCGTTGAGGGCGTATTGAACGCTGGCGAGACCGTCATGATCGTCGAAGACATCATGACCACCGGCGGCCAGGTGCTGGAAGCCGTCAAGAGCCTCGAACAGGCCGGCGCAAAGATCGACAAGATCGTCGGCGTGATCGACCGCATGGAAGGCGCCCGCGAGAACATTGAATCCGCGGGCTACCGCTTTGAATCCCTCTTCACCGTCCGGGATCTCGGCGTCAAGTAGCCTCTTTCAAATCGTCAGTGGGCTGAGCTTCGAGTGCGTAGTGTCCATTACGGCACCATGCCGTGCCGGGTGGTCGGCTGACTGGCGGAGCCACGCCGCACGCTTGATGCAGCGTCATCCCCGACCGGCAACAGTTCCTTCTCGATGCCAGCGCGGAGCTGGCCGTGGGTGAGCAGGGCGGTCTGATCAGCATTCCACATCCTAAACCACCGTTCAAACGCCTGGACAAACTCCTGTCGGGCAACCAGGCGATCTTTATTGGCATCCATGGCTTTCAGGAAGGCCGGACCAAGCAGCTTCCCAGGCGGGTCGGCGCGTCGGCCGCCCCAGCCGGTGGCACCGATTCCCCTGGCCGGTTCGCCGAGGCTCTTTCCGGCAAGTTGCTCCAGCACTGACGGCGTCCGGGCATCGACGAAGCCCTTGATCGACCTGACCGGCTTCGGCGCAAACAGCCCGCCCCGGCCCTTGATCGGCCCGCCCAAGGCCAGCCTATTGAACTGCGTTGCCTTCTCCTGCGATTCCACTTCGATCGCCGGGCGGATCGCAGCGGCAATCTCATCCACCTGCCGATGAAAGCGATCGGGCTTGAAGATCGTCCGGCTGAATTCCTCCAGCCGCGCACGATAGGCCTTCTGGAACGCCTCGACCTTGAACACCCGCTCCAGGAACCGGTTCGGGCCCGCCCAAGGCTTGTCGATGCTCAGGTTCGCCAGTTGCCAGGGCTCGCCGAATATCTGGCCGAAGGAGTGGTCCAGATCCCAGGGAATGAACTGAAACCTGCCCGTCCGCGGGTGGAGGTAGAGGTAGTAATTCTGCCCGGTGAGCAGGATGCCATCCATGGTGGAGAGGTAGACGGTGACAGCCATGTACCGGGCGAACTGGTCAAGATCGAGGTAATCTGCAATCCGTGCGGCAAACTCCCCGTCATCGGCGTGTGTCACCAGGGCCGCAAACTCGATTACCCGCCGTTGCTGCCCGGAATCAAGCTCGGTCTTGGGGTCATAAACCTGCTGATAATCCGGCCATTCGTCGCCCAGGTCCGCGAAGAGGCTCGGCGTGACCGGCTTGAAGAGCGCGCCCTTGTCATTGCCGAATCGATCCCTGGCGAAATGGACATCCACGTTCTCGACCAACGCATAGAGGCCGAAGTACTTTCGGTCATACTTGGCGGGAACGGTGACGTAAACCCGGGCATACCCGGTGCGCGGCGCGGGGACGCCGGCGGCGCGGTACAGTTGGTAGGAGAGAGCCTCGTTCATCGCGCTCGGATCGGCAACGTTGTTGTGAAAATTGAGCTTGGCCAGGCCGGCCAGCTTCCGGCCCTTGACGAACTGGTTGAACTCCGCCTTGAGCGATCGCTTGATTGACCCCCGCGCATCCATGAAGGTGCCGTTCCCCTTGTATCGGATGCCAATGTCATCGAACGAAATGCCCTGGATTTCCATAGCGGCATGGACCTGCTTGAACTCCAGCCCGAATGCCGCCGCCAGGCCGTTGCGCTTGCCCTGAGGCCCGCGCAGTGAAATCGGGAACGTCCCCTCCTGGGTGAGATTTTCAGGGTCCAACACCAGGTTGAGACCGGCTTGAAGCTTATCAGAATCCAGGCCGCCGAACCTGGCGCGATCCCACCGGGAGAACCACGTCTCGGCCAGCGACAGGAACTCGTCCCTGTCAACCTTGCCATCCCCCCCACGGTCGCCGCGTTTGAGCATGGCGGAGGCAAGAGATTCCAACGCCATGACCCTGGCGTCGCGCCGCCCGCCTCCAAGCATCCTGGACCAGTCGGCGGCCGCAGTCGGCTCCATCGCCGCCCACTGCTCCGCGGCGAAGCGAAAATGGACAATCCACACCTTCGTTGGCTGAAACAGCCGCGCCGCGTCGCCGATGGCATGGCCGCCCTCAAGCCCGTTGGGCGTCTCGGCCGCAATGCTCTGCCCGCAACAAGCCAGAACGACGGCGAAGAGCAACAGTCCCGGCCAGCGACATACGGTCCTCATACATCGATTGTAAGGCATCGGCCATGGCCTACAACCAGTAGAAAGGCCAGGTGGCCACCGGTTCCTTCTGCCGACAGCACCCCGGGGGACGCCCCTTTGTTTCCCGCCTCCCTCCGCCTATACTCCGCATTCGGTCAACGAGAGCCGCGCATATGGTGAACAGGCACAAAGCCCGCGAACTGGCCATGCAGATCCTGTTTCTCTGGGATGCGCATGGGAAGAACGACGCCGACATGGCGCGGCAGCTCACCCATGACTCCAGCGATGATCCCCTTCTGCGGCAGCATGCCACTGACATGGCCAATGCCGCCTGGGAACAACGGGAGGTTTCCGACCGCTGGGTGGACCGGGTCGCGCCTCAGTGGCCTGTCCACCGTCAGCCGCCCGTCGATCGCAACGTCCTGCGCCTCGCGGTCCATGAGCTGGTCAACACCACCACGCCTCCGCGTGTGGTCATCGACGAGGCGATCGAACTCGTCAAGCACTTTTCCACGCAGCAGAGTGCGGCGTTTGTCAACGGCGTCCTCGATGCCATCCTCAAGGAACACCAGACCATAACGGGAAACGCGACGGCCGGTCCCGGCGAAGCGTAAGCAGGCAGTACACAACACGCAACACACAGCAGTCCCCATGGCTTTCTTCTCCAAGACGCTCGATAAGCTCAAAGGCGCGCTTCGCAAGACGATTGACGTCCTGAATACGGACGTGCGGACGCTGTTTGTCCCCGGCCGGCAGATCGATGAGCATTTTCTGGCCGAGATGGAGGAACGATTCATCCAGGCCGACATGGGCGTCGGCAATGTCGAACGGATCGTCACCGCCGTCCGCGAACGGTGGCGGGCCGGGCAGGTTCTCAACGCCGCCGACGCCAAGGGCATCGTCAAGGAGCAGCTCTACGCCAACTGGCCGCCCGCCGATCGAGAGTTGAGGCTTGCGCCGGGCGGCCCCACCGTGATTCTCGTCGCCGGCATCAACGGCGCCGGCAAGACCACCAGCATCGCCAAGCTCGCGTGGTTGCTCAAGAATCAGATGGGCAAGAAGGTGATGGTGTGCGCCAGCGACACGTTCCGCGCTGCCGCCGTTGATCAATTGACGATCTGGGCCGGCCGCATCGGCGTCGAGATCGTCAAGCACAAGATGGGCGCAGACCCCGCCGCCGTAGCCTATGACGCCTGCGAGGCGGCCAAATCCCGCGGGGTCGATGTCCTGATCGTCGACACCGCCGGCCGGCTGCACACGCAGGACCACCTCATGCGAGAGCTGATCAAGATCCGCGACGTCGTCGCCCGCCGCGTGGAGAGCGCCCCGCACGAAGTCATGCTGGTGCTTGACGCCACCAGCGGCCAGAACGCCATCCAGCAGGCGAAGATGTTCGGGCAGGCGATCAGCGTCACCGGCATCATGCTGGCCAAGCTTGACGGCAGCGCCAAAGGCGGCGTGGTGCTGGCGATCAAGGAACAGCTCAATATCCCGGTGAAATTCGTCGGCCTTGGCGAGACCCCCGAAGACATCGAGACCTTTGATCCCAAACGCTTCGTCGACGCACTCTTCGGCGAAACAGCCTGACAGGGTGTGCCGCGCCACCCCTGAGCGCCCGGCGGCGATCATCGACGCCAGCGGTCGATGGGCTTGGCGGCCGGGCAGCCGAAGGGGAGGGCGACCTTCCTGCCTGTCCCGGCAGACTCATAGGCGGCAAAGAGCGTATCGAGGACGACCCGGCCGTCATTGCCGGTCACGAGGGGCTGCGTGTCCTTACGGACACAATCCACGAAGTGAGCCATCTCCTGCGGGAAGCCG
>CAZMXI010000003.1:480-19160 GCA_964570205.1 uncultured Tepidisphaeraceae bacterium | reverse complement strand
CTTCGTAAATGGTGAAGGTCCGGCCGGCGGTGGCGCCGGCTTTTTCAACGGCGTAGTCGTAGCCGACCGCGCTGTAGGTCTCGATGGAGTTGCCGTGCAGCAGGTCGGCATAGGCAACGCCCTGGGAACCGTAGACCTCGGCGCGGTCATCCATGCCGCCGAGCTTGGTCCAGGATTCCTCGGCCATCGCGATGCAGCCATTGTCGAACTCGAAGAGCAGGATGGCGTTGTCGTCGCCGCGGGTCTTGTCGGCGTGCACCTGCGTGGACATCTGGGCGTAGACGCTGGCGATCTTCGCGCCATTGAGCATCCACCGGAAAAACTGGATGGCGTGGCAGCCCATGTCCATGGCGACCCCCCCGCCGCTGCGGCTCACATCCCAGAAGTGCGGGGCATGGGGGCCATCGTGCTTCTCGGCCTGCTTCAACAGCGTGGGTGCGCCCAGAGCACCGCCATCGAGGAGCTGCTTGAGGCGGACATACTTGGGAGCGAAGCAGAGTTCCTCGGCGTACATGAGTTTCACCCGGGCCTTGTCGCAGGCGGCAATCATGCGGTCGGCCTCGGCCAGGTTGAGGCAGAGCGGCTTCTCGCAGACAACGTGCTTGCCGGCTGCGGCAGCATCGACGGTGATCAGGCAGTGCAGGTCATTCGGGGCTGCAATCACGATCATGTCAAGCTCGGGCATGGCGAGCATCTCGCGGTAGTCGGTGAAGGCGTGGGGGATGTTGAACTTCCGGGCAAAAGCCCGGACGTGGGGTTCCGTAGGGCTGGCGACGGCCATGAGTTGCGCATAGGGATTGCGTTGAAATGACTCGGCATGGATGGTTGCCACGAACTGCGAACCGACGATGCCGATGCGAACGGGATGGTTCAGCGACATGGCGTTCTCCCTTGCGGTTCAGAGGATGGCGGGCATCGCCCGCCGTGTGTTTGCTGTTGAAGCAGCGCCCAGCCGGCTGCGCCGAGCAGGCCGGCGTCGTTGGCGAGGGCGGCGTTGGCGACCGTCACACCGCGGGGAATCATGGTGGCCGCGTCGATGCCGCGTTGCACGGCCGCGGCGAAAAGGCCGTACGCCGATTCCATCACACCGCCGCCGAGAATCAGGCGCTGGGGGAGGAAGGTGTGCAGAAGCGTAAACGCGGCGGACTGGGCGGCGGCGAGGGCACGGTCGAGGATGGCCCTGGCCTGCGGGTTGCCCTGGTTGGCGGCGGCGAGGACAGCACGGGCGTCGGGAAGGCCGCATTGCCTGCCGGATTCCCCGATGGCGGTGCCGGAGGCGATGGATTCCAGGCAACCACCAGCGCCGCAATAGCACTTAGGACCATCGGGGGCGACGAGGATATGGCCGATCTCGGGGTGTTCGCCCGATGCGCCGCGATAGATCCGCCCATCAACGACCGCCGCGCCGCCGACCCCAGTGCCGAAGGTGAGCATGACCACGGGATCGAAACCCCGGCCAGCACCGGCCAGGCACTCGCCGAAGGCGGCGGCGTCCGCGTCATTCTCCAGGTAGACAGGAACGCCGAATCGCTCGCGCAGCGGCGTGACTATGTCGCAGCGGTTCCAGCCCCCGAGCGTATAAGGGTTGTTGATCATGCCCGATCGCGAATCCACCGGACCGGCGCAGCCAATTCCGATGGCGCTGGCACCCTCGCCGGGCTGACGCAATGACGTCATCGCATCGGCGATGCGGGCGACAGTCCGATCAAAACCCTTCTCAGCCTCGGTCGGCATCTCATGGCGCACCAGAATGCGATAATCCGCGGAGACCGCGGCGATGGCGATCCTGGTTCCGCCAATGTCGATGCCGATGCTGTAGGTCATTGCGGAATCTCCAGCAGGGAAGCGGCTTCAACATCGGCAAGCACCGTCACACGGGGATGCAGGTGCAGGAACGAGGCAGGGCAATGCGTGCTGATGCGCTGGCGCTCGAACATCGCAAGCTGGGGGGCCTTGTGCCGGCCGCTGACCAGAAGCAGTATCTCGCGGGACCGCAGCAGGTCGGCCATGCCAAGAGTGAGCCCGCAGGTCGGCCTCTGCCGGGCGACGGAAAGCATCGGATGGGCCAGTGAAGACTCGCTCAGTTGCGCGATGTGAGGGCCGGGATACAGCGACTCGCCGGGCTCGTTGAACCCCAGATGCAGGTTGGCACCGAGGCCAAGAACAGCCAGGTCGATTGGGCCGTATTCGGCAAGATATCGGCCAATGCGCTGACACTCGGCCGTCGAATCAGCCATCGTGTCCCAGGCCACATAGCGCTCGGGCGGCACGGCCAGAGGCCCGACGAGATGCTGCTGGAGATAGGCCTCGCACGTGGCCGGGTCATCCATTGCCAGGCCGCCCCATTCATCCAGTTTCAGAAGGCGAAGGCAGGCAAGGACCAGCGATTCTCCCCGGGCCATTTCCACCAGCCGCCTGTACGCGAGCGTGGGCGTAGCGCCGGTGGCGGCACAGAGCAGCATGTCGGGCTTGGCGCGGATGGCGGCGGCAATGATGCCGGCAGCGCGGCGGCTGAGGGATTCATGGTCGGCGTCGATGACAAATTGCACGAAAGGCCACTCTAAATCGGGATGGGAAAGGGTGCAAATGGCCGAATCGGCGGGCGCCCGGGTGCTTTGCGATTCGTCCGGCCGGCCGGTATGCTGGCGCGGGCAACGAGGGCACATCGGCCGGGGTAGTAGTAGACGATGCCCGGCGAGGTCAGTTGACAGGGAAAACATGCGTAACTTGATCAGAAATCATCGGAACTTGATCGGTCTGTGCCTGGCGGTGACGGCGATGGCAGGCGTGCTGCTTGGCGCGGCGGCCCAGCGACGTGCTGCGCCGCGGCCGGCTGCCGAGCCCACCTATCGCTCGCCCTATGACTTGGCATATTCGCCGGATGGCAAGTGGATAGCCGCATCGGACCGCACCGCGCGCGCGTTGGTGCTGATTGACACGGCCTCGGGCAAGGTCGCCAGGGAGGTCGCCATTGGCGGGCAGGCCGGGGCCATCGCGTGGTCGGCCGACTCGTCGAAGGTCTACGTGGCCGATTATGACAATGGCACCATAGACGAGGTGGGCGTGGCCGACGGCAAGGTGCTGCGTGAGATCGAAGTGGGTCCCTACCCGAACGCGGTGGCGCTCGCCCCGCGGAAAGGCCTTCTGCTGGCAAGCAGCACCGGTCTGAACTTCATCTCGGCGATCGACCTGGCCACCGGCAAGGAGAAGGCCCGGATCAACGTTCTGCGCGAGCCGTTCTGCATCGCGCTGAGTCCCGATGAGTCGATGGCGGTGGTAAGCAACCTGCTGCCGAGCGGGCCGGCCTCGGATCCGCTCGTCACGGCGGCGGTGAGCCTCATTGACCTGGACAAAATGGCCGTGGCGGCCAACGTGAACATGCCCCCGAACGCCACGTGCATCCGCCAGGTGGCGGTCGCCCCCAACGGCCAGTACGCCTATGCCGTGCACACCGTCGGACGGACCATGCTGCCTGCGACGCAGCTCGACCGCGGCTGGGTGAACACCAACGCTCTGACCGTGATCGACCTGAAGAACCGCAAGGTCGAGGCATCAGTGCTGATGGACAATCTGGCGGAAGGCGCGGCCGACCCGTGGGGCATCAAGCTATCCAAGGATGGCGCGACGGCCTTCGTCACGATCGCAGGCATTCACCAGCTCGCGACGGTGGACATCGCGGGGCTGCACAAGGCGCTGGCCGGCGAATTGCCGCAACCGAAAAACCCTTATGGCGGCGGGAAGATGGAACTGCCCCCGAGCATCTGGCAAGAGATCAAGGCCGACCCGGCCAAGAAGGCCGACCTGGTCAACGACCTGGCGGCGCTGTACATTGCCGGCTTCATCACCCGAACCCCGCTCCCGGGCAAGGGCCCGCGCGGTCTGGATGTATCGCCCGACGGCAAGACTCTGGCTGTTGGCGTTTATTTCTCGGGAAACGTGCTGCTGGTGGATCCAGCCAGCGCCAAGGTCACATCGACTATCGCCGTGGGCAACCAGCCGGCAGCGACGCCGATCCGCGAAGGCGAGGTGGTGTTTCACGACGCCAACCACAGCTTCCAGCACTGGGTGAGTTGCGCCACCTGCCACCCCAACCACGCCCGGGCGGATGGGCTCGACTGGGATCTGCCCAACGACGGCATCGGCAACCCGAAGAACGCCAAGCCCCTGCTCTATTCGCACCGCACGCCGCCGAGCATGGCGCTGGGCATTCGCGAAGGGATGGAACTCGCGACGGCGGCGGGTTTCAAGTTCATGATGTATCAGCCCCAGGAACAGGACCTGAGGAACGCCAAACTGTACATCCAGTCGCTGAAGCACGAGCGCAGCCCATACCTGCTCAAGAACGGCGAGCTGTCGGACAAGGCCAAACGCGGCAAAGCAATCTTCGAGAGCGACAAGACCAACTGCACGGCATGCCATAGCGGGCCGCTGTTCACCAACCTGCACAGCCACAACGTCGGCTCACAGGGGCCGCTGGACCACAAGGAACACGTCATTTTCGACACCCCCATGCTGATCGAACTCTGGCGAACCGCGCCCTATATGCATGACGGCCAGGCGGCAACGCTGCACGAGATATTCACCAAGCTCAACGCCCAGGACATGCACGGCCAGACATCCCATCTGACCAGGGAGCAGTTGGACGAACTGGTTGAGTACCTGCTGTCGCTGTAGGCGGTCGCTCCGCGGGAGTTCAGGCGTCCGCGAGTCCATGGAAACGCGAGCTGAACTTCAAACTCCGGACAAGGAGGCTCAATGAAGCGGCGGTGCATCCTCCTGGCGGCGATCATCATAGGCGTCGGGTGCCGGCAACTCCGGGCGGCTCCCGCAGAACGACCGCCGGAGGCCGGGGCCGGCATCCAACAGGACTGGCTGGCCGAAGCGGCCGTGCGCGGAACAGGCGTACAGGCCGCCGCCGGCATCGCCACATCCGAGGATGCCCTCGGCGGCTGCGATGGCGTGAAAGACGGCAAATGGGGCTTTCACACCAATGTGAATGCCAGCCCCTCATGGTGGCAGGTGGACCTCGGCAAGCCCGCCACGATCTCTCGCGTTGAGATCTACAACCGTTGCGAAACGCCCGATCGAACGGCGAAACTGCAATTGCTGCTTTCTGCCGACGGCAGGACCTGGACCATCGCTTACCGGCACGATGGCAGCGCCTTCAAGGGCTTCACCGACAAGAAACCCCTGGTGATCGCTCTCAACCGGGCCGATGCACGCTTCGTCCGTGTGCAGATACCCGCGCAAACCTATCTCAATCTGGATGAGGTCGAGGTATACAGCGCCGATGGCCGCACTAACCTGGCGCTCGGTCAGCCGGCCGACCAGAGCAGCGTCAGTCCGTGGTCCGTCCGCAAGGTCAAGCTCGCGGCGGCAGCCTATCCCGTCGCCGTAGCCATCGATCGGGGACGCAAGCTCGCGCAGGATCTGCCGCCAACAGTCAATGTCGCCCCGACGATCCGCATCCTGGACGAGATTGAGCGGGATCTGAAGGCAGGCAAAGACCAGGAATCTCTCTATCTGGCAGCACGGCGGGCGGTGCGCAAGCTGGCGATGGCCAATCCCGTTCTTGACTTCGACTCCGTTCTCTTCGTCAAGCGCGCCCCCGGCGTCTACAGCCACATGTCCGACCAGTATTACAGTTGGTGGTCCCGGCCGGGCGGAGGCGTTTACCTGCTGGAGAAATTCAAGAGCGATTCGCCGAACCTGAAGTGCCTGACCGCTCAATTCCCCGAAGGCAGCTTTCTGTCGCCCGATCTGTCCTATGACGGCAAGACAGTGCTGTTCGCCTACTGCCGCCACCACCCCGGGCGCACGGCCATTCGCAACAAGCTCGACAAGGAATCGCAGCCGGAGGACAGCTTCTACCACGTCTTCGAGATGAACGTGGATGGGACCGGCGTGCGGCAGATCACGCGGGGTCGCTACGATGACACCTTTCCGAGATATCTGCCGAGCGGCGAAATCGTGTTCCTCTCGACCCGCCGGGGCCAGTTCTTCCAGACGGGCAGGCAAAGCGCCTTGGCGACGATGCGGCAGACGCTTCCGGACAGCTTCGTGCGGTGCGGCGGTGATGCATATCGGCCGGTGTCGATCTATACCCTGCACGTGATGGACGGCGATGGCGGGGACATGCGCGCGATCTCGGCCTTTGAGAGCTTCGAGTGGGATCCGACGGTCGCGACCGATGGCCGCATCTACTATGCCCGTTGGGATTACGTCGACCGCGACAACATGCCCTACATGAAGCTCTGGAGCACCAACCCCGACGGCACCAACCCGCAGGCCGTCTTCGGCAACTTCACGCGCAACCCGCACTGCATCTTCGAGGCCCGGAGCATCCCCAACTCGCGCAAGCTCCTCTGCACCGCGTCCGGGCACCATTCCATCACGGCCGGCAGCCTTGTCCTGCTGGACCCCGGCCTCGGCGTGGCCGACGGCGATGCGCCCCTGAAGCGGCTCAGCACCGAGGTGTGCTTCCCCGAGAGCGAGGGCTGGCCGAGCACCTACTTCAACAGCCCCTATCCTCTTTCCGAGAAGTATTACCTATGCGCCTGGAGCAACCAGCCCATGACGCGCGAGGGCAACACCTTCCCCAACAACGCGATGGGGATTTACCTCTACGACATTCACGGCAACCTGGAACTGCTGCACCGCGACCCGGACATTTCCAGCATGTTCCCGCTGCCGCTCAAGCCCCGGCCCGCGCCGGTGAACATTGCCAGCAGCGTGACGTGGGGTGGCCCGCAGGAGGGCAGGTTCTTCCTCCAAAACGTCTATGATGGGCTCGGCGGCGTCCCGGCGGGGTCCATCAGGAAACTGCGAATCGTCGGAATGCCGGTCAAGGTGCAGCCCAACATGAACTCGCCCCTGCTGGGCGTAACTCGCGATGATCCGGGCAAGTGCGTCCTGGGAGAAGTCCCGGTTGAGGCGGACGGCTCAGCCCATTTCCGCGTGCCCTCGGGCGTCTCGGTCTTCTTCCAGGCGATCGATGAACAGGGTCGCGCCGTGCAGACCATGCGCAGCCTGACTTATGTGCAGCCGGGGCAGACATTGTCGTGCATCGGGTGCCACGAGCGGCGCAGTACCGCGCCCGCCGCCAACCCGAGGGCCGTCGCCCTGATGCGCGAGCCGTCGAAGCTCCAGCTCGGTCCGGAGGGAAGCTGGCCCCTTCGCTTCGATAAGCTGGTCCAGCCGGTCATGGAGAGCCACTGCGTAAGCTGCCACAGCCCCGGCAGCACCGACGCCAAGGCCGCCAGATATGATCTGACGGCCGCGAAGGCCTACGACTCGCTGCTGAAGTACGGCAAGCCAAGCCTCGCCGAGCACGTGCGCAACGCCTATTACGCCGGCAAGTCCGTTGTCCATGCCGGGCCATCCCACACCAGCCCCCTCCTTAAACTGCTCACCGACGAAAAAGGTCACTACGGCGTCAAGCTCGATGCTGACGCGATGCAGCGGCTCGTGGTCTGGATGGACACGTATGCCCAGAAGCAGGGGCACTTCAGCGATGAACAGGAACGGAACCTGCGGGAGTTCAAGCAGAAAGTGGCCGAGATGCTGGCAAAGCCGTAGAGACCGACATCCGATGATCCCAAGCGACGTTCACGACAACGGGGTATGGAGAGGTTGCCGCTTCTGGCTTATGGCGGCCCTGGTTCTGGGAGCGGCGGTCGCGCGGGCCGCTGATCCGGCGACCCGGCCGGCATTACATCCGCCGCTCATCCGGCTCGATGCAAGCCAGCCCATCGCGGCCGACCCGAAAGTCCCCTGCACGATGGCGGTTGACCTGCCGCCGGGCAGCCCATCGGGGCAAACCGGACCATGGCAGGGCCTGGTTCGAGTGCGTGGGGCAACCTCACAAGCTTACCCCAAAAAATCCTACCTGGTGGCATTCGAGCAGCCGGTCGCACTGTTGGACCTGCCCAAGCGTAACCAGTGGATTCTCAATGCGGCGTACATCGATCGGTCACTGATGCGGCACAAGTTGGCCTATGACCTGTTCCTATCGCTGTCGGAACCCGACAGGCCACGCCATGCCGCCGCCAGCCGGTTCGTTGAGGTACACCTGAACGGCAAGTACAACGGCGTTTACCTCCTCCAACAGCGCATCGACCGCGATGTGCTTGGTTTGGCGCCCTTCTCCAAGGACGACCCGGCGCATGCCTGCCTCTACAAGGCGTTCAATCATGACGCCGGATTTGCCGACGCCGGGCACAGCGGATATGAGCAGGAAGAGCCCGATCCCCTGACCGCGGGCGAATACTGGGGGCCGATGGATACCCTCCGCGCTGTCATCCACGGCGATGCCGCCACATTCAACGACCCGCAGAAGGGCATCGCCTCCCATCTCGACCTGGACAACGTCATCGACTTCCATCTCCTGGTGCTCGTCACGGGCAACGCCGACGGCATCACCAAGAATTTCTACCTGGCAAGGCATCGGCCGGAGACGGGCAAGCCCGCTCCGATGTTCTTCGTCCCCTGGGACTACGACGGCACCTTCGGGCGAAACTGGGATTCATCCCCCCTGCGCCCGGCCTTCTGGCTCTCCAACCCGCTCATGGACCGCTTGATGCACGCCCCGGGATACCACGACCGCTTCGTCGAGCGATGGCGGCAGTTGCGCCAGAAGCAGTTCTCGCCCGACGCGATAATCCGGATGATCGATGACAACGCCCGCGTGCTCGGCCCGGCGGCAACCCGCAACGCCGAACGATGGCCCACCGATCGCCCCCCCTACCGCGACCGCCTGAGTTGTGACCAGGACATCGCCCAGATGAAGCAGTGGATCGTCCAGCGCATCCAGTGGCTGGACCAGACCGTCGAGAAATCGAGCCGGCCGCGCCGCTGACGCCTACTCTCCGCCAGCCGGCCGCTTCAGATCCAGCGAGTGATCCGGATCCATCCGGAACCGCCGCACGCGGAAGAAGGCGCTGGCCACCGACATCGCCACCCTCTCCAGGGCCTGGTCCCCTGCGCCCGTTCCCAGATACACCATCACCGACGAGGGCAGCGGGCTGACCGCAAGCCAGTGGAATGCCTCCTGCATGTTCGCCGATGCGTACCACTTCGCCAGGGTCTGCCTCAGCTCCTGCAAGACGGGATTGGTGATGTGGCCGCCCCAGCCGGCTGCCATCACCAGCACAGCCCCCGCGTCGGCATGTCTGAGTTCAGCCACACCGATCGTCTCGCTGATGGACACAAACTCCACGGTGACCGGATTCGGATCGTCAATCGACAGCACCAGCCGGGACTCGGGAGGGTCTTCGGCCAGCGCCTTGACCACCGTTTCCGTAACCTCCAGCACATCCTCTTCCCGCTTCTGCAGATCGTCCACCAATGATTGGGGCGGCCGCGAAGGCCCTTCCGGTCCGAACGTGCAGAATGTGAAATATACGCTTGGCATCGAGGCGGCTGTTATACACGCGGCGACGGACTTTGAAATAGGCCGGAATCACTGAGTGCGGTGTTACGGCCCTGCCATCCCCTGCTCGTGATAGTAGGCGCTGTCGGGAACAGGCTCATCGTCATGCTGGCCGGGCGCCCGCCACAGCAGCTTCAATCGGGAAACACCGCTGGTGTCCCAGTATTCAATCTGAATCGGCTTGGGCTCGTCCGACAGGTATACCTCCGCCCGTACCCCATTGCGATTGCGGACCAGCGATGGGGCATACAGCACCAGTTTCTCATCCACCCGGATACGCGCGCCCTCGTTGGCGATGATCACCAGTTCGTATTTGCCTGCCTTGGGAGCTTTGATCAGCCCGGTCCAGCGGATGGAAAACGGCTCGGTCTTCTTTAAGCGCTCATCCGCAGCATCCTCGCCCCAGTCAAAGTCAATCTGGGCATCGACCCGCCGGCCGACTCCTTCATTGAATTCCTTCCCACGGAAAACCTCGCCGGCCAGGCCCGGCGCCAGCCCCATCGATTTCAGCCGCTCCTGCTCGACCGCCTCCAGTCGCTTCCGAGCCAGAGATGCATTCAGGCCGGTAAGCCCCGGTAAAGCCGCGCGATAGCAATGGGCCGCCCGCTGCCGGAGATGTCGCTGGGCGAGCGCAGTCTGGCTGGCCGAAAGCTCCCACCATCGGCTGCCCAGGTCCATCAGGATCAACGGCTCCTTGGCGCCCGGTTCAAGGCGGGACATCGCCTGCAGCGTGGCGTCCGAACCCTTCGCCAAGTGTGGCAGGCCGGCATCCCAGTCATTGCGCACAAAGCACAGGAAGCGCCCCACCGCCAGGTTGGCTTCGGGGTCGTCCGGCCGGTGTTGCAGAATCTCCCGCGCCCTTTCCACACCCCGAAATGCCGCGAACGTCAGTTCCAGATCCTTTGCCCGGGAGCGAGTGCGGTTGACCAGCGAAATGTCGCGCGCCTTCTCGGCCGATGACTGAGCCAGGCCGGCCAACCGCACACCCATCCCATAATCATCCGACAAGATGGCCTCATCGATACACCCCAAGCAGATGCTCGCGATGGATACATGTGACTCCGGACCGCCAGCAGCCTGGGATGCCGCAATCATCGCACCCAGAGTCATCTCCAGGGAATCGACGGCGTATTCCCGCCCCATGATCTGGATCGCCTGACGGGCCGTGGGGGCGTCGCCGGCGCGGGCGGCGATGTCGCGGGCTTCGCGCAGCAGTACAAACCGGGCGGCAGGGTCATCCTGCGTCTGTTTCGCCTGGGCCAACAGCGACCGAGCCAGCACAATCCGTTGTGGTATTGACGTGCCGACATACTCCTGACGGTAGACCTCTTTGATAACCTTCTCGGCTTTGGCCTGGTCGGCCTGGTTGGGTGGCAATGCGCGTGTGGCGGGCGCAGCGGCATCCGCCCCTACAGCAGCGAAACCGAAAAACAACACCGGGATGAGCGCCCTCACGCTCATGGGGTCAAGTATACCCCACAAATGCCTTTGCGGCGCGCTGGCACTACGGACGCATCAGAAGGCCCTGCGACCGCATCCAGTCTCCCGCCCTGGCCGGCCATGTGGTCACCAGGCTGGCCGATGGCCGCAAGCCATACCCATGCCCGCCAGTGGGATACAAGTGCAGTTCGCACGCCACCTTAGCATTCTTCATCGCCAGGGCATAGGTATAGACGTTTTCCACGCGAACCGGATCATCCTGCGCCATCGCGATAAACGCCGGCGGCGTCTGTTCGTTCACTTTGATCTCGGGTGCCAGTTTCGTCATGTCTTCCTTGGCCGCCAGGTAAGCCGGGTAGATCAGGATGGTGAAATCCGGGCGGCAACTCTGCTCATCGGCCGCATCCAGCACCGGATAAGTACGCGTTTCGTAATTCGTGCTGACCGTTGCCGCCAAATGCCCGCCGGCCGAGAAACCCATCACGCCGATGCGCTTGGGGTCCAGGTTCCATTCCTTGGCGCGGTGTCGCACGATGCCGATCGCCCGCTGCACATCCTGCAACGGCGGAGCATAACGCTCCTGCCCTTGTCGCACCGGAACACGGTACTTCAGCAGAACACCCGTCACCCCGATGGAATTCAGCCACTGGCAGACTTCGGTGCCTTCCAAGTCATTGGCCAAGATGTGGTACCCACCGCCGGGGCAGACCACAACTGCTGCGCCCGTATCCTTGTCGGCCGAGGGACGGAAGAGGGTGATGCTGGGCTTCGAGACATTCCCCAGACGGATAATGTACTTCTCCGGGGGCAATTTGGGGTCGGCCTTGGTGGTGTCCGTTTCCTCGCCTATGTTGCCCTTTTCACCCGGTGCCACGTCCGGCCAGAGGCTGATTGGCTTGGAGCCGACGGGCACGCCGGTCACCTTCCGGATGTACTGCACCTCTTTGAGTTCATACGGCGTGCCATCGGTGCGGAAGATGTCATGGAACCAAACCGGCGGCTCGGCAGCGTAGGGCTTCTGCCACGAATCCCACGGGTAGATCGTCTGGCTCTTGCCGGAGACGAAACCCCAGTTGTAGGCTGCGACGTTCTGCTCTTTGAAATAGCCCATGACCGGGTCGAACGTGCTGCCCTGGGGGCGGGCCATGTATTCGGTGCAGAGAATCGGCCGGTTGTAGCGTTGCAGGTTGCCCACAGCCTGCTTCACCTGGTCGATCCTGCCGTAGTTGTGGAACGAGATGATGTCCGACTGCTCGATCTGGACCCGCTCGGTGGGCGACAGCTTGTCCGGGTCGGGCCAGACGCCGATCCACACGCCCGAAGTGATCGGCTGCGATGGCTCGGCCTGCCGCGCCCAGGTAAACGCCTGCTTGAGCAGGTCCAGGGTCAAGGCGAGCTTGTTTTCCGGTTCCTGTTTGAGCTTGTTCTTGCCGTAGCTGCTGTCGTTCTGGTTGTCGGGCTCGTTCCACAGGTCCCAGGAGTGGATGCGCTGGTCATCTTTGAACCGGCCCACCACGCCTTTAACGTATGCCTCTAGAACCTTGTGCCGCTGGGGGTTGGTCAGGTCGGCCGCTCCGGGGCACTGCACCCAGCCGGAGTTGTGCAGCCCCGGTTGCGGGGCACGCTGTGTTCCGAGCTTGGGGTTGGGGTCCCAGCAACTGTCAAACAGGACGAACATGGTCCCGATGTGATGCCGCTGGGCGATTTCGAGGTATTTGTCCATGCGTTGGAGGAAACCGGCGGGGTCGGCTTCGTAGGGCAGGTGGTGGAGGAACACGCGCATGCTGGTGAAGCCGAGGCTTTCGGCCCAGGCGAGTTCCAGCTCGATGCGAGCGGGGTCGAAACTGTCGGCCTGCCACATTTCGAGTTGGTTGATTGCCGACGCGGGAGCGTAGTTGGCGCCGACCAGCCATGGCCTGCCGCGATACCAGGCGTTGGCCTGTTCGGCCGACCATCGCTCGCGTGCGGAGGACTCGGCGGCGAGCATGGCCATGGCCGTCAGGCCGATTGTCAACGACAGGAAGAATCCGTTGATATGCATGCCTGTTGTATACCGCCGCGGCTGGATACGGTCCAGCCGGGCGGCGTGGGTTGGGTGATCAGGGATGCCAGATGCAGGGAGCCGCGCCGGGCGATGGTCGAGCCGATGGCCTGCCGGGGCCAGCCTGTTGGCCGATGGAAAAAGCCATCGCGGCCCATTAGAATCGCGGGCGATTCGCCGCCGTAGCTCAATTGGCAGAGCAGCGGTTTTGTAAACCGCAGGTTGCCGGTTCGATTCCGGCCGGCGGCTTCAAGCCAACCTGGCAGAATTTAAAGAGTCACGCGGCACGCCTTGCGCTCGCCCGCCTGTGGTTTCCATGTGGTTACCCCCAGGTCGCCGTCCTCCATCCTGCTCCCTTCCTCGCCCGCTTCATGGCAGGACATCTCCAAGTTCTGGCTTGCCGCCGGGTTGAGCGATCTGACGCCGAATCGAATCTGCACGCGTGTTGAGCCGTGCTTCGAGTTTTCCAAAATCGCTAAAACCGTAACGCCCCGTAACACCTGGCGCGAGCTGGCACTCGACAAGCATGTCTCCGCCCGTTCGCACACCTTCCATGCCGCTCGCAAGAAGCAACTGCCAACTTGCCGGTTCGGTCAACTTGAAGAGCGACCGCAGGTGGGAGCACCGGCCCTTTTCCGAGAACTTCTTAGCAGGAAACACGTAATTGCAGTTCCAATGTGGATCATCGTGAATCCAGTCAACGTGTGTGGAGAAGTAGCGTATCCCGTCGATATCTTCCTGCTGCGATATCCACTGGAGCAGAATCTGCGGGATGATGTACTCTGGCTTAAAGGGAGCGTCAGGATATCGGGTCTTGGTGGAAGCCATCGCCATCAGCGGCCAACAGACCAAGTAAGAAACGATCTCGTCGTGAACCTGTGAAACAGGAGTATGACCGCCCTTTTCCAGCCGCTGTGCCAGCGAACGCGGGCGATACCCAAAGTCAACAAGGTTCACCTTGCGACTGTCACTTAGCCAGAAGCACGATGCCTGGATCTCTGAAAACGCTGGCTGCCGCATCTCTGCCCAGCAGGTATAGACTGAACCGCTCAGATACAGGCTGGGTAGGCCAGGAATACTGTAGCGCTGCGTTGCTACCTTGTGGCGAAGCTCGAACGGTATGTGGAACATCTCCTCTCGGGTAAGGGGCGGCGACACCTGTAATCTGAATCGATAGAGGTACGGCACCTTACCGCCGTTTGTCAGTGGTGACCGGAGCCGGTCGAGGTGGCCGCGGATAGGTGTGACCGTCTTGTCCAGCTCGACATATGCCGCATGTGGGTAACCGCTCAGGTATCGCTTGATCGTCTCAATTACACCTTCGCACACCTGGTTGATATCGTCCTGTACGGCACAGACGGCTCGTGTCACTGGATCGCAGCCCTCCAACTCCCCAACACGGTCGCGGAACCGGTACAAGCGATTCTTCGCGAAACGCAGAAAGTCGCCCTCGCCGTCGCCTCGTGTCAGCGGCATTTCAACGTCGGCGTGCTTCAACAAATCGCAAACGTTCACTGCAATTCCTTCGGGCATTGCTTGCGGTCCGTAGCGGTCACATTGCCCGCCTCAGTCGATGATAACGCTAAGGCCACAGGGTCACAAATCCAAGATGTCTGTTTGATGCAAATGCAGGTGATCGCAAACAGAACCCGCCTGTTGCTGGATTTACGCTGCCCTGCCCAACTCCGCCGCCCTCACCATCGCCATGATGTCCGCCAACGCTGAGCTCCCCGATTCACGGCCGCCCGCAACTGCACATCCACGATCCCCAACATCAAGAGCACCCAGACGCCGCACTTGACGCTCCCCCTACACCGCCAGCACCCCCGACTGGGGGTGATCCAGGGACAGCAGGACCAGGAGGTAATCGCGCAGGTGCCGGGTGAGCAGGAAGTGCTCCAGGACGAAGTCGTGGCCGCGCTGGCCCATGCGCTGCCGGCGCTCGGCGTAGCGCAGCAGGTAGCGGATGCGATAGGCCGCCCCGGCCGGCGAATAGACCAGAAACCCCGTGTTATAGTCATGCACCTGAAGCGTGATGCCGCCCGAGGCGCCGCCGATCACCGGCTTGCCCTTCCACAGCGCCTCGGTGACGGTTAGGCCAAAGCCTTCCTTCAGCGATTTCTGCAGGATGACGGTGGCCGACCGCTGAAGCGCGTTGATGGTGCGGTGGGCATCCGGCGGCAGCATCAGCACGAACAAGTCCGGGTCGCCGCCGGCGCGGTCCATCACATCCTTGAGCACCTCAGCGCCTTCGGGGTCATCGCTGGCCGGCCCGCCCGCCAGCACGAGCTGGACCTCCGGATGGTAGGGCTTGATCAGGCGATAGGCCTCGATCACGCCAAGCGGGTCCTTGAAGCGGTCATAGCGAGAAACCTGGAGCAGCATCGGCCGCTCCGGGTCGATGCCGTGGCGCGCCAGCGTCTCCAGACGCTCGGGCTCGGGCACGGGGCCGTTCTTATCCGAAAGCGGATCGATCGACGGCGGGATGATGAACATGGTGCGGTTGAGCGGCCGGGTGAAGCGCGCCATCGAGAAGATGGTCGCCTCGTAATGCGGAATGGCCGCCTCCAGGTGCTTCCAGATGTCGCGCTGCGGGTGCGAGGCATCGATGTGGCAGCGCCAGACCCACCGCCCGACCTTCCCGGCGGGCGTGAACGCCGGCAGATACATCGGCTGCGGATCGTGGATGAAGACCACGTCGGCTTCCAGGGCGAGGCGTTCGGCGTTCTGGCGGTTGATCTCGCGGTGCAGTTCGAAGTCGGACCGCCTGAGGGCGACTTTGAAGCCCTGCATGCCATTGTGAAAACCCTTGGTCACGCGATAGAAGTCCGGTGTGCCGGTGATGACTTCCCACCGCGCATCGATTCCCAGTTCCCGCATCAGGGGAATCATCCACTCGAGGATTTCCGCCACGCCTCCGCCGGTGCGGGTGGAGTTGACGTGAACGACGCGGCGGCCCTTGAGACGGGACGCAAGCTGACGCAGCCGGTCCACCTCCTGCGGGCCGACGATTTCTTCGTATCGGTCGAGAATCTGCATGGTTTCAAGCCCTCGTGGAAGCAGCCGGCGAGCTCGACGCCTCGACCAGGCATCGGTCAAAGACATCCAGGATTTCGCGCCGAAGCTGGCTGAGGTTCAGGAAATAGAAGTCGATGTTGCGAAGCCTGTCCGTCAGCGCTCTGCCGACGCCCACGGCATCGAGCCAGCTCGAAAAGTCGTCCGATTCGCCGCGCGTCCGCCGCCTCGCTTCGTGAACGTGATAGAAGAGCGATCGCAACGGCATGCGGCGGATGGCTTCGACCAGCGCCGCGGGCGTGTTGATGCGCTCGCCGGTATCGAACGCGATCAGGCGGGATTCCATCAGCGGCAGTTCCAGCCCCGGGCGGCTCCACGGCACGCGATCGGCGCTCCAGAGCCGCTCGTCAATCAGGTCGGCGATCGTCGTGCGCACCGCGTCAATGGAGGCAAGCCGATACGGATCCACCAGAGCCAGTGCCTCGCCCAGCGGATGGTCGCCCAGCGCGCTCCAGCACCACCGGGCCAGGTCATTGGGGAACTCGTACAACTCGAAGTAGTCCTCCAGTGCGCATCGCATCATGTGGTGTTCAAGGACGCCGTCCGGCAGCGTCCGCACGGCCTGCAGCAGCTCGCGCAGATTGCTGCATACCACCCCCGTCGCAATGCGCGCCAGGTTGCAGTCGTGAACGGCAAACGGTTCGGGTGGGCTCATGCGCGCCTCCTGTCGCTGGAGAAGCCTGACACCGGCCGGAGCGACGATCACCCCGGCCATCCCCTACCGATCATACGCGCCCGGCCGGGCGCGCGCGAACCCTGGATTGAAAGAAAGCTCCAACACGCGCAAACCTTGCGCAAGCCCCTATTGGCGGCCGCTCCGGGAACGCGAGCCGGGCAAGATCGCCCGCCGTGACCCAGCGCTATTGTCCGGCCAGGCCAAACCGGGTTCAATGGCCATCGTCAGTTGTGCTGGCCTGTCACCCGCAACCCGAGCCCACAGGAGGATCGACCATGATCACGCGCCGGCAATTCCTCGCCTCTTCCTCCGCGGCCGCCCTAGCCATCTCCGGATGCACGCGTAACGCGGCACGGAAGTCATCGCAGACGCCGGCTGGCAGGCCGAATGTCCTGTTCATCCTCTGCGATGACATGCGATGGGATTGCATGAGCTGCGCCGGGCATCCGCACCTTAAGACGCCCCACATCGACCGCCTGGCCGCCCAGGGCGCCCGTTTTGCCAACGCCTTCTGCACGACCAGCCTCTGCTCGCCCAGCCGGGCCTCCATCCTGTCGGGCCTTTATGCCCACCGCCACGGCGTGGTCAACAACTTCACCGAATACCCGAATCAGCTCACCAGCTTCCACACGGTGCTGCACGATTCGGGTTACGAGACCGCCTACATGGGCAAGTGGCACATGGGCGAGGACAATGACAACCCCCGGCCAGGCTTTGACCACTGGATCAGCCACAAGGGCCAGGGCAAGTATTTCGGCACCGAGTTCAACATTGACGGCGCGCGAAAGACCGACGATCGCTATTACACCCACGCCGTCACCGACTTCGCCGTCGATTTCATCAAACGCGACCGGAAAAAGCCCTTCCTGCTCATGCTCGGCCACAAGGCCCCCCACAGCTTCTACATCCCCGAGCCCAGGTACGAGAGACTCTTCGCCAATGCGAAAATCGAATACCCAGACACCGCCTTCCAGCTTGAAGGCAAGCCCGAGTGGATCAACCAGCGCCTGGACACCTGGCACGGCATCTACGGCCCGCTCTTCGACTGGCGCAAGAAGTTCCCCGACCGCTCGCCCGAAGCCGTCAAAGACTTCGCGAACATGACGCGCGCCTACTGGGCCACCATCCAGAGCGTCGATGACTCCGTCGGCCGGCTTGTCGAAGCTCTCCGCGCCCTTGGCCAGCTCGACGACACGATCATCATCTTCATGGGCGACAACGGCCTGCTCAACGGCGAGAACGGCATGGTCGACAAGCGCACCATGCACGAGCCGAGCATCCGCATCCCGCTTGTCGTGCGATACCCCCGCGCGGTCTCCAGGCGGCGCACCATCGAAGAGCAGGTCCTCACCCACGATATCGCTCCCAGCGTGCTGGAGATGTGCGGCGCGCCGGCATTGAAGAACATCCACGGTGAGTCCTTCGCCTCGCTGGCCTCTTCCGGAAAAGACCCCGCTTGGCGCAAGAGCTGGTTCTACGAGTACAACTACGAAAAGCAGTTCCCCTACACCCCCAACGTGCGCGGCGTTCGTACGGACGACTGGAAGTACATGCACTACCCGCACGGGGATGGCTCGCCCGACCGCCATATGGCCGAGTTGTATCACCTCAAGCGCGACCCGGATGAGCGCAAGAACCTCATCGACGACCCCGCCCGCGCGTCGACCGTCGCAACCCTGCGCCAGGAGCTGCGCACCCTGATGGCCGCCGCCGGCGCGATCCCCGACAGAATGCCCGTTGACGCAGGCATTAAGACGGAGTTGCCGGATCAGAAGATCCGGTAGGGGTCATCATGCCCCCGCCCCATCGCATCAGCGCTCTGAACCGCGCCGCACGCTCGCGCGTCGGCGCGCCGTATCAGCGCAAGGCGGCTGCGATGGCGTGGGATTCGGCTGCGGTGACAACTACCTCGAAGCGAGTACCGCCTTCAAGCAACAGGACGAAACAGGTCGGGCCATCGGGCGGGGTATGGGTGAACTGGCCTCGGGCGGGCTTGTGAATCAGCCATTTCAATTGGC
>CAZMXI010000003.1:0-470 GCA_964570205.1 uncultured Tepidisphaeraceae bacterium | reverse complement strand
CCGTTACTCCTTTGGCACCGGGCCGGCAACAAGCTGGTACTCATCGAGGGCGGTGCGGTCACCGGTGAGGATCAGCTCGATGTCGCGGGCGAGGGCCGGGAGACGCGTGTTGATGAAGCGCCGGGCGATGGCCTTCTTGCGGTCGTTCCTCGCGGCCTGGGCGATGAACAGGTGGCCGACGATCACGGCGATGGCGCTGTCGACCAGGCGCCGGCCGTGCAGGTCGGTGTACTCGACGCCCTTTTCCTTCACAAAGGCCACCGCCTTGAGCACAAGCTGCTTGGCCTCGGCGAGCCTGGCCTTGAGGCTGTTGAGCAGTTCATCCGCGTAGGTCGCCTGCTCGTATTCCTCGATGCGCTTCTCGAATGCGCCCGAGCAGACGCCGCGGACGGCCGCCACAACCTGGAGCTGGCTGGTGCCCTCGTAGATGGTGGTGATGCGGGCGTCGCGCAGGTAGCGCTCAGAGGGGT
>CAZMXI010000002.1:57518-74220 GCA_964570205.1 uncultured Tepidisphaeraceae bacterium | reverse complement strand
CTGCTCCGACTCCAGCGGCCGAGCGGCATCCAGCACCGAGATGACGAGGTCCGCCCGGCTGACCTGCTCAGTGCTGCGCTCGATGGCGGCTCGTTCTATCGCATCGCCGGACCGCCGCCATCCAGGGGTATCCACCAGCATGATCGCCAGACCGTCGATGTTCGCCAGCTCGTTCACCCAGTCTCGCGTGGTGCCGGGCAGGTCGGCCGTGATCGATCGTTCCCGCGCGAAAAGCCGGTTGGCAAAGGTTGACTTGCCTGCATTGGCGGCCCCCACGATTGCCACGCGCGGCATGTGCAATAGCCAGTACAATCCCCGCCGGTCCATCACGGACTCAATCTCGTTCCGGCCGGGGTGAGATGTGATAAAAGCCCGCCAGTTCTCCCGCTGCGCCAGCAGGATGCGGATCGCCTGCTCCGTCCGCGCCAGCGGCAGGTGTGCCAGCGTCTCCCGCTCCAGGATGTCGCGTCCCTCAACAGCATCGTCGGCCAGCGGGCCCGTTTCGGCCGGAGCAACCGAAAACCCGCACCGCCCGGCCAGTTCCAGCACCGACTGCACCACCCAAGCCCCGCCATGCACATTCACATCGGCGAATGAACCATCCTCGCTCAGCATCACCACCGCATCATCCAGGACAGAGCCGTCGGCCGTCAGGTCGCCGCGCACGCATCTTCCCGCAGCCGCCCGGGGGAAGTGCCGCGACAGGAACGCGCCCACCGCCTCGCCGCACAGGCGCACAACGGCAATGGCCCCCACGCCCGGCGGCGTCAGCAGGATCGCCCGGTTTCCCAAGAATCCATTCATCGCGAGGCCCGCTCAGTTCTTGTGCCGGATGTGGTGCTCCGCATACGCCAGCGCGATGCCGTACAGCGTCAGGTCGGGCGCCACCGCATGGATCAGCTCCCAACCTTCGAACAGCTTCGGAGCATCCCCGCCTGTCGCCACGATGTCCGGCCAATATCCGAGTTCGGTGGCGTAATTCTCCACCAGTTCCTTGATCATGCCGCGAATGCCATGATACACGCCGTGGAGGATCGCCTGTTCGGTGTTCTTCCCGAAAGGCGCCTCGGGCACCTCCATCTGCACGCGCGGCAGCCGCACGGTCCGCTCGTGCAGCGCATCGAGCATCATGGCCACGCCCGGCGCAATGGCCCCGCCCAGGAACGCGCCCTCGTTGTTGCAGCAATCCACTGTGATGGCGGTGCCCGCATCCACGACGACGCACCCTTTGCCCATCTGCTCATAGGCCGCTGCGATGTTCAGCACCCGGTCCACGCCGGTCTCCTCGGGCCTGTCCGTCAGCACTTTGATCGGCAGATCGATGTCCCGGCCAACCTTCTCGGGCTTCTGCCCGGTTGCCTGCGCGATGGCCTGCTCCAGGGCATCCTCAAGCGAGCCATTCACGCTGGCGACTGCGATGGCGGCGTTCTCCTTCCCCTGGATGCGCGACCACGCTTCGGCGATCCGACCGGCCCAGTCACCGCGCTGCTCGTTGCGGATGCGCGTGGAATACTCGAGCTGCCCTGCCACGAAGGCCCCGATCGCCAGGCGCGAATTGCCCGCATTCAGCACCAACAGGTTGATTTCCATGAAGTGGAGTATATCCGCGCCCGGCCCGTTGGTCGCGGGGCAAAGACCTGCCCCGCCGCCCGGCTTTCGGGTAAGCTCACCGCATGGATCAGACCCAGCGGGTTGCCCTCATCACGGGCGGGGCCCGGCGCGTCGGCCGGGCCATCGTCGAACGCCTCGCGGCTGCCGGTTTCGACGTGGCCTTCACGTATCGCCAAAGCCGGGAACAGGCCGTCGAACTGGTTGGCCGAATCGAGTCCACCGGCCGTAAGGCGGTTGCCATCAAGGCGGACTTTGAATCCTGCAAGGCCGCCTGCAGCCACGTGGCCACCCAGTTCAACGCGGCATTCTCCCGCCTGGATGTCCTGATCAACAACGCATCGCTCTTCGAGCCCAGTTCGCTGAAGGCGGCGACGCCCGACCAGTCGCGGCGGTTCTGGGCGGTGCATGTCGAGGCGCCCCTGCTGCTGTGCCGGCAGTTCGAGCCGGCGCTGCGCCAGAGCCGTGGCCACGTGATCAACATGGTCGATCTGCTCGCCGAACGCCCCTGGCCGGAATATCTTGTCTATTGCGCCAGCAAGGGCGCGCTGCTCACGCTCACCCTGGGTCTGGCCAAGGAGCTGGCCCCCGATGTGGCCGTCAACGGCATCGCGCCGGGCGTGGTGCAGTGGCCTGATGACTACCCCGCTCAAGATCGACAGCGTTACCTTCGCCGGGTGCCGCTTGGCCGGGCCGGCACGCCGCAGGAGGTGGCCGAGCTCGTGCACTTCCTGTGCACCGCCGGCTCGTACATCACCGGCCAGATCATCCGCCTGGATGGTGGACGCTCGATCACCTGATCATCGCCAAACGCAATGCCGGCGCGGGCGATATTGCGCTTCGCCCGCGCCCGCATGGATTTGCCGCACGTCGGCAGTCTCTACCTGCGGCGATCGATCCGGTCGATGACCTCGTTGGCCTGCTGTTTCACGCGCTGGTTGCGCGCCGCCTCGGCCGCTTTCTGCATGATCGGCTTGACGGCTTCCCGGTTGCCCTGCCAGATCTCCCGGCCAACCTTCACCGCCGCCGCAGCGGCATCTTCCCGCAGTGCTGCATCCGACAGGTACGGCTCAATCATCGTCAGCGATTCAATATGCCTGACATCGCCCAGCCCGGCGATAATCCGGCGCTTTTCCTCTGGACGGGTGGCGGCCGACGCCGCTTCGCGATAGGCGTTGAGCGTCTGCGCGGCGTTGCGGTTGCTGGGCAGCGCCACCAGCCGCAAATAGCCCTGTAGCGCCAGCACCCGGTGTGTCTGCGTGGCTGCTTCGTCCTTGGCGATCGCCAGCAGATCGGCGGCAGCGCCCATGTCCGGCCAATCGGCGAGGGCCCGCACCGCCGCGTCGCGCATCTGCGCATCTTCCGACTTCAGCGCGCCCCGCAACGTCGGCAGCGCTGCCGGCGCGCCAATCCGACCGGCCGCGTTCATCAACAACGCCTTCGCCGGTCCTTGCGCCCCATCGAGCGCGGCCAACACCGCGTCCGCTCGCTTCTGGGCATCCGGATTGCGCCGGCAGATCGCCACGATCGCCTTCACGGCTTCATCCCGCTCGTCGGCATCGGTGATCTTCGCCGCCAGCGCCAGCACCTGTGACAGAGACTGCTGGTCGCCCAGCGCGCCCAGAGCCCGCATCGCTTCGGTGCGCACGGCGAGGTCCTCGTCGGCCGCCGCCTTAAGCAGCGCATCCACCGCGTCCGTCGCCTTGCGCGCTGACAGGCTACGCGCCAGTTCGGCCTTGGCAGCGGGCTTGGCGTTCGGCATCGCCGCAATCATTGCCGAAGTGACCCCTGCGCCGGGCAGGCGGTCCATGCTCATCCGCGCCGCATCCTTGAGCTGACCCTTTCCGTCGGCCGCGATGTTCACCAGCAGGCCCAGCGCCGACGCATCCCCCACCACCGCGATGCCCCGCACCGCTTCCAGCTTTACCGTGTCATCGGGATCCTCGGCGGCGGCGACGAACACGCCCAGCGCGCTCTTGTCGCCCCGCTGCGCCAACGCCCGCAGCAGCGTCGCCTTGGCCGCCGGCTTGGCATTGCTCGCCTTGGCCGCGATCGCCTGGGTTACGGCGTCGGACTTCATCAGCCCCAGCGCCTCAAGGGCCGACCCGCGAATCTTTGGATCGGCATCATCCATCGCTGCGAAAATCGCATCCAGTTCGGCCACGTCCCCGGCCCGGCCCAGCCCCACGATCGCCGCGCACCTGTACTGCCCCGGGCCATTCAGCATCGGCTTGTACATCTCCAGCGCCGCCGCCTTCTCACCCTGGTCCGCCATGCGCTCGGCGAGGCGCAGCCACGCCTCGACGGCCCGGCCCACCGCCTCCTTTGACGGGGCCGGCATGTCCTTGAACGCCGCCAGCGCCGCCTTGTCTCCGATGTCGGCCAGCGCCTGGGCGGCCGCCATCCGCACATCCTCATTCCCATCCTTAATCAGCGGAATCAACACCCCCGTATCGGTTTTGTCGCGGCGATAGCCCAGCGCGTTGATCAACGCCACTCTCCACTTCGCGTCCGTCGCTTTCTCCAGCGCCAATCGCAGCGCTGCCCCGGCCTCGGCCGACGGATTGCACTGCAAGGCTCGCCTCGCCGTCTCCGCGATCCAGGCATCCTGACTCGCCAGCGCACCCGTCAGGGCCGGCACCGCTTCAGCCCGACCGGCAAATTCAAGCTGCCGGATGATCCAGACCTTCGCCGTCGGGTTCAGGTCCTTCGCCAGCGAGCCGGCCAGTTCATTGCAGATGGCCACGCGCTCGGCCTCCGCGCCCGGTCGGCTGGCGTTATACACCATCGTCTGTAGCGCAAGCTGCGACGCCTTCTGCTTGTTCAGATCCTGGCTGCCCAGCTCTTCCAGCGGCAAAGGTTCCGCCGACCTGGCCACGCATGCCATCATCACCATCACTGCAACTGCCGTGAGTATTCGTTTCATATTTGAGCCCCGGTATCTGGTTTTCGATCGGATGTCCACCATCACACAGCGAGAGTCCACTACAGCCGCCACGGCGCCCGCATCGGCAGTTCCACCAGGGCTGCCGCCTCGGCGTCGCCGACGATCTCACGCTTCGCCGGGTCCCACTTGAACGACCGGTTCAGCCAGTAGGCGATGTTCCCCAGGTGGCACATCGTGATCGTGCTGGCGCCGACCGCCACATCGCAGATTGGCCGCTGGCGCGTCTTGATGCACTCGATCCAGTCGCTGGTGTGGCCGCTGCTGTCGTACAGATGCACCTCGCCCGGCGACAACGGCTCTTTCATGATGTCCTCCGGATTGGTCCTCAGGTAGCCCCGGTTGACTTCAACCCACCCCTTCTCGCCCACGAACAGCACGCCGTTCACGCCCCGCCCTGTCGGCACCTTGATCTCCCTGGCGCCCGCGCCGTGCATGTGATAGCACGGGACCCCGTTGGCGTATTTATAGGTCAGCACCGGGTATTCCTTGCCGGGGGGAATCGCTTTCACGGGTCCGCTCTGGTCCATGCCGAGCCCCCATTGCGCAATGTCAATGTGATGCGCGCCCCAGTCGCACATCATGCCGCCGGAATAGTCGCGAATCAGCCGCCAGCCGCCCGAGTAGCTCCCGCTGGCACGCTCAGCGTTGTAGGGCGCCCACATCGCCGGCCCCTGCCACATATCCCAGTCCAGCCCTTCGGGCACCGGCTGCTCGGGCAGGTAGGCCCAGTTGCTCGTGCCGCCCACCGCGACGTGCACGCTCTGGACTTTGCCAATCCGGCCACTGCGGACGTATTCGCACGCCTGGCGGAACTCGCGGCTCGATCGCTGCTGCGAGCCGGTCTGAAACACCCGCCCATACCGCCGCACCGCATCCGTCATCGCCTGCGCCTCGCGGATCGTGTGCGACAGCGGCTTCTCGCAGTAGATGTCCTTCCCCGCCTTCGCCGCCTCGATCACCATGATCGCGTGCCAGTGCTCGGGCGTGGCGATCAGCACGGCGTCGATGTCCGGCCGCGCCAGCATCTCCCGGAAGTCCTTATACGTGTCGCATCCCTTGTATTTGCCGCTGGCCATATCCTGACCATAAGCCTGCTCGGCCTGCTGCTTGCACCGGTCACGCACCTGCTGGCGAACATCGCACACGGCCACGATCTGCACTTCGCCATTGCGGAGCATTCCGCCATAGTGCCCGCCGCCCATGTTGCCGATGCCGATGAACCCGACCGTGATCCGATTGCTCGGCGCCGGCCGGGCCTGCCCCAGCACCGACCTCGGCGCGATCATCGGTGCTGCCGCCGCAACCGCCGCCCCCTGAACGAACCTCCTGCGCGTCACAATTCGTTTGTCACTCATGCTCATCTCCATTCGCCATGGCGCGGGCAATTCGCCCGTGTCGAACTGCAATCAGACATGCCTGTCATCGCTAGCTACTCTATGCGCAACCACCTGTTGAGCAAGCCAAGCCTGACATGACGCCATCGATTTCGTGTTCTTGCTTGCACCAAGCGTGACACGCAGTAGAATGGAGGCTTGGGTTGCGGTTATCCTGGTCCGCGCCGCGTGTTCGCGAGCGCAAAGAAGTGAGGGCAAAGTCATGATTCGCGCAATCTCGCCATTCAGTGGGTTCCTGTTCTGTGTTGCGCTGCTGGGCATCGCGGGCCCGGCCGACGCCAATTCTCAGTACGACTACGATTGGTCCGATCCCAATCAACCCAACGAGGGCTGCGGGCATATTGCCCTGGTCGACGTCCTCGACTACTGGGATTCCAAGTACCCAGGCCTGGTCCCTGCCGAGCTTGAGCCGGACACGGGTGAGAATCAGGCCGATAAGCTCAGTCAGGAACTCCAGAAAGACAAGTACCTCGGCCCCGGAATCGTCCACAACGACGACATGTGGCAAGGAATCAAAGACTGGTTCAAAGACCACGGTGTCGGACTGCGGTCCAAGCAACAGGGAGCGTATGAGGGTGAGATACCCTCCTGGGACTTCTATAAGTCCGAGATCGACAAAGGCGAGAAAGTCCTCATCCTTATTCAATGGGATGGCGAGGGTCACTGGCTGCCCGGGTTCTCGGCCGAAGATGGCAAGTTCAACGTCCATGACCCCAACGAGCCCGGCCGGAACACCCAGCAGTATGGCTTCACCAAAGGCAGCGACGGTTATCTGCACGTCTCCTACACGCTCGACGATGAGACAGTGGATGCCAAGATCACCCAGATGATCTCTGTGACCGCCATTCCCGAACCCTCGGTTGCCCTTCTGGGCCTGATCGGCGTAGCCGCCCTGATGCTGAAGCGGCGATGATCCAACAACACCATGTCGCGCCGGGCACCGGAGCGAGCCAAGCCGGAGTCAGCCTTGACCCCCGGCCCCTCTGCCGTATCATCGCCCATACCCATGGCAACGCCTTCACTCACCTTGGCGCAGGTCTTCGCCGACCTGCGCGCACACCGCAGGATCGGCCTGCTGCCGTTTATTCCGGCCGGATACCCCAACCTCGCCACCACCGCCGCCCTGCTGCCGGCGCTACAGGCCGGCGGCGCCAGCGCCATCGAAATCGGCATTCCTTTCTCCGATCCGATCGCCGATGGCCCGACCATCCAGGAGGCCTTCAACGTCGCCCTGTCGCGCAAGTTGACGGTCACCGACATCTTTAAGACGATTGCCTCCGCCCGGCCGACCGTCCACATCCCCCTCCTGGCGATGGTCAGCTACAGCATCGTCTTTCGATACGGGCTGGATCGCTTCGTCAGGGATGCAAATAGTGCAGGTTTCAATGGACTGATCATCCCCGACCTGCAGCCCCCCGAAGCAAAGCCCATCTGTGATAAAGTGCGCTCGGCCGGCCTCGACACCATCCTCCTGGTCTCGCCCATGAGCAGCCCGCAGCGCTGCCAGGATATCGCATCGCTTTGCAGCGGATTCATCTATTATCTCTCCGTCGCCGGCATCACCGGTGAACGCGATCGGCTGCCACCGGATTTGGAGCGGAACGTCCGGGAACTTACGGAATCCTCGCATGTCCCTGTCTGCGTTGGCTTTGGCATATCCAAGCCCGAACACATCGCCCAGCTTGCCGGTTTTGCCCACGGCGCCATTGTCGGCAGTGCCGTTGTAAAACGCATCAAGCAACACGAATCTGAGGGCATCCCTGCCATCGCCGCCGCCTGTGAAGCCTATTGCCGCGATCTCATGCGCAACGTTCCATAGGCGAGCGTGGTATAACTGGCGAAGCATAGCGGATTTCGCTCTCGCGCCGTTTGGGTCCGATTTGAACTAACGCCCTGTCGCCTACGTTGTCTACCAAGATGGCTGATGATGCGAGACAGTCCGGCGCGGTGAAATTCGGGCCGGCTGTCCCGCCGACGGATGGCCAGCTTGTCGTTCGATGTATCTCCGGCGAGCGCCGGGCTTTCGACGAGCTGATCGCGAAATACCAGCGGCAGGCGGTGGCGGTGTCCTATCGGTTATTGGGCAATAGCCAGGATGCCCTGGAAGTGACCCAGGATGCCTTCCTGAAGGCCTTCAGCAGCCTCAGGACACTTCAGAAGCCCGAAGCCTTTGGCGGCTGGCTGATGCGGATCGTCTCCAATCTGTCGCTTAACTTCCGTCGCAGCCGAAAATTACGCTCACAGTTGCCTCTGGACGATTGCCTGGGCCCCGCCGACGCCCAGCAGACCGACGCGATCGGCGGCAGCGAGTGGATGGCAAAGGATGACGACCCGGCCCACGCCCTGGAGAGCCAGGAGTTGGGCCAGAAGATCAAGGAGGCTCTCTTGGAGCTTCCCGAGAAGCAGCGGCTGGCGATCGTAATGTTCACGATCGAGCAACTGCCGCAGAAGCAGGTGGCCGAGGCCCTGGGGTGCTCGGTTGAGGCCGTGAAGTGGCATGTCTTCCAGGGCCGAAAACGATTGAGGGAATTGATGAAAGAGTACCTTTAGGGCACGGTTTAGCGACTCGGCGGATGCCATGAACCAGGACCGGATCGAATTCCTGATCAGCAGCTACCTCGACGACACCCTGTCGCACGAGCAGCGCCAGGAGCTTGAGCGCATTCTCGCCAGCGACGAGTCGGCCCGACAGATGCTCAAGGAGCATGCGGCAGTTGATGGACTGCTCAAATCGCAGCAGCCGTTGCCGAGCATCCAGTGGGATCGGCTGGCGGGATTGATCGCGGCCGATGTGCCTCATGTGACGCCTGGCCCGGCGCAGGAGTGGGATGTCGAAACCGAACTGGCCATCACACAACTGATCGACGGCGAGTTGTCGGCCGACGATCAGGCCGCCTTGGAACAGCGGCTGGAAGCCGATTCTGGCGCGCGCCAAGTCATGGCTGAGCATCGGTCGCTGGATGTGATGCTCAAGCACGGTTGGCCCCTGCCGCATGTGGACTGGGGCCGTCTGCACCAGCACCTGTCGGAAGCCGTCGCCGAGCAGCAGCAGCGTGCGCGGTACTCGATCGCTTCATGGATCCGCTCTGCGAGCTACGTCGCCGCGGCAGCCTGTGTGCTGATTGCGCTCGGCCTGGGGATTCGATATTTGCTCGACCTCGACACCCCCGCATCTCCCAGACCCGTGGCCAGCATCGTGTCCGTCGACTCTGAGGCGCCCGCGGTGTCCATCAGCGGTCAACCGACCATGCAGATAGAGATCGGTCCGGCATCGGCCGACGCCCGCAGTTTCTTCCGAATCGAAGCCTCGGGCGTGGTTCGGCGCCAGCAGCAGCTCAATCTTCAGATCGCCTCGGCCGATGTGTCCGCTCAACCTTCGACCGACGCCGGGCTGCTGCAAATTGACAGCATTTTCCGCTAACATCAATGCCTCCCGGCCTAACGGGAACAATCTTGTCTTGACGATGGAGCGTCCCATGCGTGCTTCCTGGCTACCGGTCATCGCCGTTCTCGCCTGCTCGGCCGCGGGCTTCGCCCAAGAGACCTCGGCTCTCATCAATAAGGCTCTGGATGAGCCGGTGAAGCTGAACATCGACAATACGCTGCCCCAGGCGCTGGATGCGATCACCAAGCAGACCGGCGTTCGGTTCCATGAAGATCCGGCCGTGTGGGACCTGCTTCCCTGGGGTCGCGAGACGCGCATCCAGGCCAAAATCGAAAATGCGACTCTGCGGGAAGCCCTGAAGATGATGATGCGCAAGCTTGGCCTTGTCCTTGTGCTGCGCGATGAGTTCGTCGAGGTCCAGCCGATGGCAGGACTGCGTCGCCTCGGCCAGAGGGCCAGTCTCGATGAACTGGCCGCGCTGGACCTGCTGGCAACGCGCCCCCTCGGGCTTGAGACGGATCGCCCGACCATCAAGCGACTGCTCGAAGCCATCGACCTGAAGCTGGCTGCCGAGAAGGATGTGCAGGTCGCCGTGGAGAACCGTATCGGCGATCTGGTCAGCCAGGACAAGACCGTCTTTGTCCCGCGCAACGCCACGCTGATGGAGGCGCTGGAGTCGCTGACCAAGTCCACCCGGGCCACCTGGTATCCCTGGGAGAAGAGCATTGTCGTCTGCACGAAGGAAGACCGAACGCGGAAGCTGTTGAACAAGCCGCTGAGCATGCGCCCGCCCAACCGGGGCTCAGATGTGATGGACTTCCTCCTGGAGATTTCGACCCGCACGGGGATCCCGTTCGAGTTTCAGCCGGGCGTGGTCCAGACGGTGCCGGCGGAATCCCGCATTTTCCGCGGCACGCTCACCAACGTGCCCGCAGCGCAGATCATGGAGTATGTGGCAGGCGCCACCGGACTTTCTTACAGTGTACTGGACGACCGGATCCTCATCGCCTCGCCGCAGTCGGCGACAGGCGCCCAATCCCGTGACCGAGCGATCGGCATGCTGCAGCTTCCCAGCGGCATGCAGGTGCTGGTCCCCCAATCACAGGTACCGCCCGACATGCAGGAGTATCTGCGACACAAGATGCAGAAGGAGTTGGAAAAGATCCGCCAGCTCATGGAAGAAGAAGGCTTCAAGCCCACGACCCGGCCGACTCACCCCGAAAGGGATGAAACGCTGTAATCCGCCAGACGTCTCGATGTTCCCTCCGCTCAGCTATCCCATACGGCAAAGGCGGTCGGATTGTGGAGCACCATGGTGATTCGTTAGCTGGGGGCATCCTGCGTCACGGAACAGGGTCCGACGCACAGGGAGCCCCTGGAATGGCTCAGGGCCTGCAAACCGGAGGTGGCGCCTGCCCTAACGGGACTTCTGGTTCTTCGCAAACCATTGAGTCAGGAGCCGTTGGCGGTCGGTGGGCCGGGTGGCAGGATGAGTGTTGACACGTTCTTCGCCATGCTCCACGCTCCACCCCTGCCACTCGCGGAAGGCGTGATAGCTCCAGTCCCAGCCATGCCCTTCAAAGATGTCAATCACATCCTTGAGATACCGATGGGCGCTGTTGTCCGGCGCCCATCGGATTGCGCTGAATTCGCCGATATAGATGTGCACGTTGTACTTCTTCTGGAATTCGACCACCGGACTAAGCGCCGACTCGAGTTGGGCCTTGTCCCATTGCCGGCCGCCGATCACGCCAGGGTATCTGACGTCAGCGGCCCCGCCATGAACTGACTGGTGCGTGAATTCGTGTGGCACGTACATGTGCACGCTGTAGACCACATTCGGTTCGTCGATCGGATGGAAATCCACCAGACCATCGGGCGAACCCCAATCGGCCGGCTCGATGATGATCGTGCGATCGGGATCGATGGCATGCACCGCCCTCGCGGCTCGCGTCGCCAGGGCATGCCAGTCATCGCAGTCATCCGCCACGACCCCCTCGACCGGCTCATTCGCCAGGTCGAATCCCCAGATCACATCGTTGTTCTTGTACCGCCGCGCCATGTGTTCCCACACGCCGACGAACTTCGCCTGCGCCAGCCGGTCGGTGAACAGCGCATCGTCCGAACCGATATACCCGCTGATCGTCCGCTTTCCGCCCGGCGGCGAGTGCAGGTCGAGTGCGATCTTCAACCCGAAGCTGCGGCACAAAGGGATGGCCGCATCCAGCTTCTTCAGTTCCCCCTCCAGCCATGTGTCGTATTCCGCAAGCGGCGTCTTTCGCCCCGGCGGAACGGATCGAATAAGCTGCCAGCGGATGAGGTTCGCGTTCCACTGTTCACCAAGCACCCGCAGCCCCTGTTCATCGATAGTCGTGGCAATCATGACGCCGCGAAGTCGCGGCAGATCGTGCCCCTTGTACATGGGTCCCGGCCTGACCTGGACGATCCTCGCGGACGCGGGCGCCTTGCCCACGGTGATTCGAATGTCGTCGAACCACGCCCGCCCCGAAACCTGCTCCAGCCCGACAACAAGGCGCACCGACGTCGCGTCGGCCGGGATGCGTGCGCTGAACAAGGCATCCTGCCAGTCGAAACTGCCGTCGGCGAGGTTCGAGGCAGGCCAGGTCCTGCCGGCCGGGCCGTCAATCGCCAGCATGAACTTGACCCCATTCCACGGCTGCGGCTTGCGGCTGATATTCTGGGCCCTGATTCGCGCCCGGCAATAGACGGTGTAGCCTCGCATCTGCTCCACGGGCAGCGACACGGACGAAACGGACGACCCGACGCCCGTCTCAGCGCGGCTGAAGCACATCGCGCCGTCGATGATCTTGCCCTCGCCCCAATTCCCGTCCGGCGTTGCCGCCTTTTCGAAATCGACTCGATAGAAGGCGTGCCCGCGTGGCAGAACGGCCTGCGGTTCAGCGGCCCCCGCAACCGCCAGAGCACAACAGATGACCATCGCTTGAGTGGCGACTCGGAACATGTGGACATGGTACCTGCCGACCTGTCGAAGCGATACCCGGCAGCTTTATGGCTCGGCCATGAGGACGGTCACCGGCGAATGCAGCAATGCCTTGTGCAGCAGGTCGTCGGTCATGGCGTCCATCACGATCACCGGTCTTGCCGCGTGCACTTGGCATCCTGCGTGGAACCCGCCGCGACGATGCGCGTGTGCACACTGCCTTCTTCGGCAGGCACCGGCCGCAGAACCACCGCGCAGCGGCCCTGAATCCACCAGCCCTCCACCTCCGTATCCGGGGGGGCTGTCCCCGCCCCGCCATACCGGGGGTCCTCGCTGCTCCATAGAATGCTCCATCGCTGCTCCGGCGATGGCGGTGCCAACAACGGCTCCGGTACCGGATCCAGCGACAGGTCGCGGCCGAAGTTGACCGCCAGGAGGCGATCGTCGCCGTCCTGACCGAAGAACCGCAGCACGAATGCCTCGGGCCCCAGGACCGCGCCGTCGACGTCGCCTCGTCTCTGCACACGCCGGAACACCGCCTCATCCCGTCGCAACTGCAGCAAATCCTTGTGCATCTGGTAGATGCATGCGTGAGGCGGCCCGGCGCGCTCCGACCGGTCGAGCTTGCAGCGCAAAAATGTCTCCTCGGCGGTGGGATCATCCAGGCCCGCCTGAACGGCCGGCGTGCCGGCACTGGGAAACTGCGCGATTTCCCGGGCCCGTCCCTGGCGGACAAGCCCGCCCAACTTTGAATTGTGGTCCGCGAAGAACAGGAATGGAGCGGATGCCCCATACTCCTGCCCTTGAAAGAGCATGGGCGTCTGCGGCATCAGCAGGAGCAGCGCCGTCATTGCCCTGTGCTCGCCGGGGCTGGCGATCTGGTGAATCCGCAGTCCGCGCGCGCTGTTCGCTACCTGGTCGTGATTTTCGATGAAATGCACGAACGCCGTCGGCGGCAGATCGAGCGAGGGTGTTCCGCGCCGGCTCCGCTGCCCCCGGGATCGCTGGCCCTGAAACAGATACCCCCACTTGGCGGCCGACAGCAGTTCCTGCGGCGTGCCGAGGTAGTCCACGTAATAGCCCTCGTTGCGGCCGGTGATCGCCACCACAGCGCTATGGTGGAAGTCGTCGTTCCATAGCGCATCCATGCCGTATCCGCCCTGCTCGACCGGCCGAACCAGCCGCGTATCCTGCGGCCCGTTTTCGTTGACGAGGTAGATGCGCCGTCCACCGCCGCTGCGCCGAGCAACCTCGGCGACTTCCGCGAGAATATGCTGGGGTGATCCATCAACGATCGCCTGCGTCGCATCAAACCGGAACCCATCCAGGTGGTACTCCTCGATCCAATGCCTGGCGTTGGACAGATAGAACTCGCGCACGCCTGCGCTGCCCGCTCCGCCGAAGTTCATGGCATCGCCCCAATCGGTCCGATGCGTGGGGCTGAAGTACGTGTCGCTGAAGGCCGCCAGGCAGTTGCCGTCCGGCCCCAGATGGTTGTAGACCACATCGAGAATGACGCCCATGCCCATTTCATGCGCCAGGTTGACGAATTTGCGCATCTCGTCTGGCCCGCCGTACAACCTGGTCGGCGCAAACAGGTTCACGCCGTCATATCCCCAGCCGAACCGCCCGGGAAAATCGGCCACGGGCATCACTTCAACGCAGGTGATCCCCAGCGCCTTCAGCTCCGGCAGCTCGCGCATCGCCGCTTCCCACGTCCCCTCCGGAGTGAACGTGCCGACGTGCATCTCGTACAGCACCTGGTTCTCAGGCGTCACGCCTCGCCACGCCCCGTCCGACCAGATGAACGATCCGGGATCGACGACGCGGGATGGCCCGTGCGGCCCCTCCGGCTGAAATCGCGACGCCGGGTCGGGGTGCAAGGGACGTTCCCCATCCAGCCGGTAGCGGTACAGAAGACCCGCCCGCCCATGCGGCAGCAGTCCCGAGAAGTACCCGTTGCCCTCGCCGTGCAGATCCAGGTCGCCTTCACCCTCAATCACCGCTTGCACGCGCTGGCGACGCGGCGCCCACACTCGAAAATGCACCCCGCCCTCCATCAGGAGTTCCGCGCCGATCGGCAGCCGCCGATGGCGAGCATTGTGTATTCCCATCGAAGACCTCACGGCGGAATCCGGCTTCGACACGTTCCCGTTGGCATCCTGCTCAGACGGCACGGTCACGTCAACGGCGGTTCCATGCCCATTTGGCTCCTCGATCGCCTCGCCTGCTTTCGCAGCACATCCACCTGTCCGGCCGATGCCGGCGGGCCGACATCGGTGCCGCTCGCGGCCCGCAGCAGGACCAGCGATCGGCCGAAAAGCGCGTACGAATCGCCGCCGGAGTACGTGCGCGGCTCCGTTGTGCCATCTCGGGTGTCCACAAGCGTAACCCAGTTCTGCCCGGCTTTCGTTTTGGGCAACGTGAAGGCCATTTCCTCCCAGTGGGCATTGAGCAGCAACAGCAACGTGTCTCCGACGATGGGCTCGCCCCGCTCATCCACCTCGCGAATCATGTCGCCGGCGAGTCGCACGCCCATGGCCTTGACAAAGGGCTCCTTCCACGCTTTGTCGCGCATCTCCTTTCCTGACGGCTCGAACCAGGAGATGTCCTTGATGGCCGATCCGCGAATCGCTCGCTCCAGGAAGAACTTGCGCCGTTGCAGCACCGGATGCTCTCGCCACGTTCTCGCGCACGTTCTCACAAACTCCAGAAACTGTCGTCCGGGCTCATCCAGTTCCCAGTTCAGCCATGTCAACTCGTTGTCCTGGCAATAGGTGTTGTTGTTTCCCTGTTTGGTCTGGCTCAGTTCGTCGCCGCCGAACAGCATCGGCACACCCTGCGAGAACATCAGCGTCGCGATCAGGTTGCGTTTCTGCCGCTCGCGCAGCGACAGGATGTCCGGGTCGCTCGTCGGGCCTTCAGCCCCGCAATTCCAACTGTCGTTATGGTCGGCCCCATCGCGGTTGTCTTCAAGGTTGGCTTCGTTGTGCTTGCGGTCAAAGCTGACCAGGTCCTGCATGCTGAAACCATCGTGGCACGTGATGAAATTGATGCTCGCGTACGGCTTGCGCCCCGTCTTGGCGTACAGGTCGCTGCTGCCGCTGAGGCGCTGCGCCAATTCCGACGCCTGCCCCCCTTCGCCCTTCCAGAACCGCCGCACCGTGTCGCGATACTTGCCGTTCCATTCCGTCCAGAGCACCGGAAAGTTGCCCACCTGGTAACCGCCCGGCCCGAGGTCCCACGGCTCGGCAATCAGCTTCACCTGCGATACGATCGGATCCTGATGAATGATGTCGAAAAACGCCCCCAGCCTGTCCACGTCGAACAACTCCCTCGCTAACGTGCTGGCCAGGTCGAACCGGAACCCGTCCACGTGCATCTGCGTCACCCAGTACCGCAGGCTGTCCATCACGAGTTGCAGCACACGAGGATGCGCCATATTGAAGGTGTTCCCGCAGCCCGTGAAATCCATATAGTAACGCTTGTCCTCGGCCAGTCGGTAGTAGCTGGCATTGTCAATCCCGCGCCACGACAGCGTCGGTCCCATCTCGTTGCCTTCGCATGTGTGGTTATAGACCACATCCAGGATCACCTCGATCCCGGCCGCGTGCAACGCCCGAACCATCATCTTGAACTCATGCACGCTCTGCTGCGGCAACCGCCGTGATGCATATTCCAGGTGCGGCGCGAAGTAGCTCAACGTGTTGTAGCCCCAGTAGTTCGTCAGCCCCTTCTCCACAAGGTGTCGATCATCCAGGTGGCAATGAACCGGAAGCAGTTCCACCGCCGTCACGCCAAGCTCCTGCAAATGCTCGATGATCGGCTCCGCAGCCAGGCCCGCGTACGTCCCGCGCTTATCCTCCGCAATGGCCGGGTGTCGCATGGTCAGCCCCTTGACGTGCGCTTCGTAGATCAGGGTCTTGTGCCACGGCGTTCGCGGAGGGCGGTCATCCCCCCACGTGAATGCCGTGTCAATGACCGCGCCCAGCGGACACAACGCAGCGCTGTCGCGATGATCAAGTGATAGATCGCCCTTGCCGATCTCGTACCCGAAGAGGGCGTCATCCCACTTCGCCTCCCGCCCAACCGCCTTGGCATAAGGGTCCAAGATGATCTTGTTGGAGTTGAACCGGTGCCCCTTCGCCGGTTCATAAGGCCCGTGTACACGGAATCCGTACAATTGCCCGGGCTCCAAATCCGGAAAGTACCCGTGCCAGACCATGTCCGTCTGCTCTGGCAATGCAATGCAATGCGATGGCGATGTCGCTTCCGCCGAATCAAACAGGCACAGGTCCGCCTGCGTGGCGTGTTCGGAAAAAATCGCGAAATTCACACCGGCCCCATCCCAGGTTGCCCCCAGCGGATACGGCCGTCCGGGCCACACACGCAGAGGCGTCCCCGCC
>CAZMXI010000002.1:16439-57508 GCA_964570205.1 uncultured Tepidisphaeraceae bacterium | reverse complement strand
GACCACCCCGGCCGCCTGCGTCGTTTCGATGGTCACCGCTTCCTCCCGCCGGCCGAACCGGCCTTGTGTCAGCCCCCGCTTATTCATACAACGCATGGACGGCAGAATCCGTAGATGCCGTTTCGAGCCCTCTTTAGTCATACCCGAATCATGCAGCGAACCACAACGCCATTTTCGCATCGCTCGTCGGGCGTTCTCCTCCACATCACGAGCCTCCCGGGTCACTTTGGCATTGGTGACCTTGGCCCCGCCGCCTACGCATGGGTGGATTGGCTCGCCGGCGCCGGCCAGACCTGGTGGCAGATTCTGCCTCTCAGCCCACCCGACGTTGCCGGCTGTCCCTACCGGTGCTTCTCGGCATTCGCCGGCAATCCGCTTCTGATCAGTCCCGAATTGCTTGTCCAGGATGGTTTGCTTCGCCAACGCGACCTCTCCCGCTTTCGCCTGCCCCCGGGCATGGTGAATTGCACCGCCGCGGCGCGCCACAAGAGGAACATGCTCGACCAGGCATGGACTCGTTTCGTCTCCGGCGCCGCCTCGAAACTCAGAATCCCTTTCGCGAGGTTCAAAGATGCGCAGTCCGGCTGGCTTGCCGATTTCGCCCTGTATCTTTCTCTGCGTGAAGCCCACCGCAACGTGTCCTGGCTCCATTGGCCTCGCGAACTCGCGTTTCGCAGACCCACTGCTCTAGGGCAGGCCGGCGAGAGCCTCGCTGAGCCAGTCGCCCGCCAACAGTTCATCCAGTTTCTCTTCTTCCGCCAGCTCAACGCCCTCCGCCGTCATGCGCGGGCGCGCCGGGTGAGAATCATCGGCGACATTCCCATCTTCGTAGCAACCGACTCGGCCGACGTCTGGGCCAATCCTCACCTCTTCCTGCTGGACCGCGACCGCCGACCGAAATTCGTCGCCGGCGTGCCGCCTGATTACTTCTCCAGGACCGGCCAGCGCTGGGGCAATCCGCTCTACGCCTGGCCCGCCCACCGGAAGCAGCACTTCGCCTGGTGGATAGCCCGCATCCGCGCCACCCTCGAGCAGGTGGATGTCGCTCGCATCGATCACTTCCGCGGCTTCGAGGCTTGCTGGCACATCCCCGCCAGCGCCCCCGACGCCCGCAAAGGCAAATGGATTCAGGCCCCCGGCGCAGCGCTTTTCCAGGTTGTCCGTAACACACTTGGCCGCCTGCCGCTCATCGCTGAAGACCTGGGCGTCATTACGCCCCAGGTTCATACCCTTCGTGAGCAGTTCGGCCTCCCGGGCATGCGTGTGCTGCAATTCGCTTTCGGCGGCGAGCCGGATGACCCCAACCTGCCCCACAACCACACTCGCAACACTGTCGTTTACACCGGCACTCATGACAATGACACCACCCTGGGCTGGTACAAGGCTCTTCCTCCTCAGGATCGAAAACGCCTGCATCGGTATCTGACGGAGGTCAGTCGAGATCCGGCCTGGTCGCTGATCCGCATGGCCTGGTCCAGCGTGGCTGCGTGCGCCATCGCCCCCCTCCAGGACATCCTGCGCCTCCCCGCCCTGGCTCGCATGAATACCCCGGGCACGAAGAGAGGCAATTGGACCTGGCGTTTGACTGACGGAATGCTCACCGCCCGACATCAGGACCAGTTGGCCGACCTTACCCGGCTTTACGCGCGGAGTCCCGATTCATCGCCTCGATAGCCTTGCCCGCCATTGATTCCAAAGTAGGATGAATTCGATGCGTGATCGTCGTCGGCTCTTCTGGTTGATCCTCTCCATGCTGCCTGTCGTGGCCGCAGCCATATGGCTCGCATCCCCCCGTCGTCCTGCCTCGCCGCGGTCCGCTGCGCCCGCTTACGTTCCCCTGGCCGGTTCCCAGTCCTGCCGAGAATGCCATCCGAACTTCCATGAGCTCTGGTCCACCAGCCATCACGGCCTGGCCATGCAGCCATTCACGCAAGAGCTTGGGGAAAAAGAGTTCACAACTACCCCAACTCCGGTGATCACAGAGCAGTTCTCTTACATCTACGACTCGGGCAATGTCATCGAACGAAATGGCGACACCACCGCCCGCTACCCCATCGCCCACGTCTTGGGCGGCAAGAACGTCTATTACCTGCTCACACCGCTGGACCGGGGTCGCCTCCAGGTCCTGCCTATCGCCTACGATCTGCGGCGAAAGGAGTGGTTTGACACCGCCGCCAGCGCCATGCGCCATTTTCAGGGCACCACCGACCGGCCCGTCCACTGGCGCGACCCTCTCTACACGTTCAACACCTCTTGTCATGCGTGCCACGTCAGCCAGCTTGCCACCAATTACGACCCTGTCACCGACACCTATCGCACTATCTGGGCCGAGGCCGGTATCAACTGCGAGACATGTCACGGTCCGAGCGGCGCGCATGTCGAAGCCATGAAACAACTTGCGCCTGGCCAAAAGCCGGAGAACCTGAACCTCATCAGCACCAGCGCCTTTACCGCTGAACAACACAACGACTCCTGCTCAAGCTGCCATGCCAAGGCGTCGATCATCACCATCGCCTATCCTCCCGGAAGTCGCTTCTTTGACCATTTCGATCTGGTGGCGCTGGAGAACCCCGATTCTTATCCCGATGGCCGAGATCTCGGTGAGAACTACACGTACACAACGTGGCGAATGAGCCCATGCGCCAACTCCGGGCAGCTCCACTGCGTGCAGTGCCACACCTCCAGCGGCCGATACCGCTTCGCCGCTCCCGAAAAGGCCAACTATGCTTGCCTGCCCTGCCACGAGGATCGCGTCAACAACGCCCCCGCACATACCCGCCACAAGCCCGACAGCACAGGCAACCGCTGCGTCGCCTGCCACATGCCGATGACCGAGTTCGCCCGCATGCGCCGAAGCGACCATTCCATGCGCCCGCCCACACCGGCCACAACCATTGCCCATAAGTCCCCCAATGCCTGCAATTTGTGCCACACCGACCAGGATGCCGCCTGGGCCGACCAGCTTGTCCGCACCTGGCACGCGAAGGACTACCAAGCGCCCGTCCTGCACCGCGCCGGACTGCTGGCCGCGGCCCGTCGCGGTGATTGGAACCGCTTGCCCGAAATGCTCGCCTGCATCACCGAGAAGAACCGCGACGAGATGCTGGCCGCTGGCTTGATCCGCCTCCTCGTCTCGTGCAACGACGACCGCAAGTGGCCAGCGGTGCTCGCCGCCATCACGGATCCCTCTCCGTTGGTCCGCTCAGCCGCGGCCAGCGCCCTGACCGGCAACGTTTCTGAGCAAGCCACCGCTGCCCTGGTGGCGGCAACCAAGGACGAGTATCGGCTGGTTCGCATCCGCGCTGCCGGTGTACTGGCCGGTCATCCCCAAGACTCACTGGACAAACAGGGCCGGCAACGGCTCGCGGCGGCCGTCGCCGAACTGGAGGCATCACTCAAGGCGAGGCCTGACGATTGGGCCTCGCAGTACAACCTGGGCAATCTCCATGCCGACCGCGGCCAGTTCCAAACCGCCGTCGAGTGCTTCCGACTCAGCGCCACGCTGCGCCCCGATGTGGTCCCGCCTCTGGTCAACGTTGCGCCCATTTACGCGCGACTGGGCAAGCTGGACCTTGCCGAGCAGGCCCTCCAGAAAGCGCTTGGACTCGATCCAGCCAGCGCCCCGGCCAACTTCAACCTCGGCCTGCTCAAGGCCGAGAAGGGCGATGTCCCCGCGGCAGAGCGACTCCTTCGCAAAGCCCTTCACTCCGATCCGAACCTCGCCCCGGCCGCCTACAATCTCGCCCTGATCGTCTCAAACAACCGACTCGACGAGGCCATCGGCCACGCCCGCGCCGCCGCCAGGGCCCAGCCCAGGAATCCCCAATATGCATATACTCTGGCGCTATTCCTGCGCCGGGCGGCCAGAACGCCCGAAGCAATTGACACCCTGCGCAACCTGTTGGCCAGGCACCCGGATCACCTGGATGCCTATCAGTTCCTTGGCAGCATCCACGAGGAATCCGGCGAGTTCGCCAAGGCGGTCGCATTGTATCGGCAGGCGCTTGCACGCCCGGACCTTCCTCCCGACGCCCGCAGGTTCTTCCTGACCAGGGTTGTGGACCTGCCTCAGAATTGACCCCATTCTGTCGGCACGCTCAGCCGCGTGGTCAGCCCATCCACGCTGGCCTCGATGATGCCCGGCCCAACCATCCGATACGATGCGGCCGGCGGCTGCCGCTGCACGGCATCCACTGCCGTAAGGACGTTGAGAAAAACCGTGCGGCTTGATCGAGTGCCCGGATCGATCTGCACCACGTGCTTGCCGTATTTCAGGTGGTGTTGGTTCCACGCCACCTCCTTCGCCCGCCCATCCAGCCCGTAAGACGCCACCCTTCCGCCCGAGTACAGCACCAGTGCGGAATCCTTCGGCAGCAGCGTCTGGCAGAACAACCTGCCCTCCGCGTCCTTCGGCCGAAGCGATTCGTCAGCCCATTTCGCGACCGGTGGACGATTCGCCACCTCGATGAGCCGATGGCCCAGCGTGGGCACTCCCGGCAGGTGAAGTTGCCACTGCCGCAGGACCTTCCGATCGGCCGTCTCCACCACATCCAGCACCACCAGATGGCGATTCCCCAGCCACACCAGCTCGCGAATCCACTGCCTGCATTTGTTCTCCGGATTCGCCCGGCTCAGGTCCGCCCGGCAGCGCGCCTCGCCCGGCCCGGCTTTCCATTCCAGGATCGTCGCCACATCCAGCCCGTTGCGCTGGCGGATGTCCATCCACTGCGCCCAGGTTCGATGGTCGCTCTTGAGCCCGCGCCGGGTGTTCTGATCGCCCCGGTCCTGCGCATCGGCAGGGTCCTGGAACAGCACCACGTTCGTCGAGATGCAGTTGCGGTGATACTGATCGGGTGCCGAGTCGTAGTCGCCGTATCGTCCGCTTCGATCGACCAGCGGCGCGTGCCTGAAGACCTGGAACTCTCCCGCCGCAACCCCTCCATGCACATCCATCGGATCGCCCATCCGGAAGAACACGTGCGTCGCCGTGTCGGGCTGTCCGTCGCGCGGCCAATCGCTCCGGAAGAAGCCATACCCGCAGCTCTCCCTGCCAAACAGCTCCGCCAGCGGCATGTCGGTCAGCGATGCCGGCGCCAGGGTTGGATCCCGGAAGATCAGGTTGTGCGCATACGCCGGGTGATACAGCGCAGGCCCGAACCGCGCCATCCACCGCCGCGACCACGCCCGCCCCAGCCCCGAGCGCGTTACATAACTGGCAATGTCCAGCCCCTGGCAGAACTGGTCATGCGATGCCCAGATCTCCCGATACAGGTCGTTGATGTCCGTAAAAGCGAAGCCCGGCCGCATGTACCACAGGTTGAACCGCACCATGCTGTCCAGCCACCCAGCCTGGTTCTCGCGCAGCCAGGCGCTCGGATTCTTCCCCGTCGCCGACCACCACACCGCGAAGATGCTCGGCAGATCGACGTAGGTGTAAAACATCGTGTATGTCGCCCCCGTGGCCGCCCCATCTACCCATTGGTAAGCCTTGAAGTAGTCGTTCACGCCCCAGTCCCGCAGAACCTTCAGATAGCCGTCGGCCTTTGGGCTGACCCCGTGCAGCGAGATTCCCGCCAGCGCCACCCCCGCCAGCGCTCCCGGCGTGCGCGAGTAGTAGAATGGCGCTTCGCCGTTGCGAATGTGCGACGCCGCCGCGTCGGCCGCCTTCTCGATCCGACCGATCATCTCCCGCCGCGTCGACTCATCCAGTTCCGTGTAAAGCCAGTCGAACAGCGCCGCCAGTTGTACCAGGGCAATCCCCCGGTCGCTCCACGACCCGCCCGAGGCGTCCATCCGCTTGAGCCCAGACACCGCCGCATCCAGGTCCTCCCGCTTGCCATCCACCATCCACAACAGCGCCCTCCCCATCGGCCGGCCCCTCCACTGCGCGCGCACGCCCGCGAACTCCCCGCCGCCCTCCACCGCCTTCCGCACTTTTGCGATAGTCAATCCCTCGAATCCTTCATCTGCTCGGATAAAAACCCGAGGCCGCACATCAAGCACGGCGGCATCAAACGGATTCTCTGCCGCCATGCCCAATCCCGCCCGCGCGACGAGAACACACGACACCACCGCAATTGCCAACGGCCGGCTCATGTCCCACCTCGCCTGGCTTGTCTACACAGCCACGGTTACCTGCCCCTTGGCCAGATCGAAGCAGATCGTCACGCCATCCTCCTGTCGCAGCCAAGTGCCGCTGCGAAGGTCCTTGGCCGCCTGCACCTGCTTCAGAGGCTCGCTTTGACCTCTGGCTTCGATGCGCGGCGATGCCTGGCCGGCGTTGTCAATCTTCAACGTGAACTGCGGACACGAAAACGGCGCTTTGAGCGTAATCCTCGCGCCCACCCGGCTGATTCCGGTCAACTCCTTGCCCGCCCAGTATCGCGCGATCTCGCTGATCTTCATCCAGATCGTTCGGTCTCTATACCGCCCCTCCAGTCCGCCGATCACCTGTTTGAAATGTGCGAATCCCTTGTTTGTTCCATGAGTGTACATGCCCGGCCAGTGGCAGAGCATGATGGCCGGCTCACCACGTTCGATCAACTCCACCATCCGTCCGGCCGATCCATCCGCGGCGGCGTATTTCTCTCCGTGCGGCTCTTCATCACCATCCCAGCCGCCGAACCAGTCGCCCGTGCCGGCCGGCACGTTCACCACCACTTTGGGATCGTCGCCGTCAGCTCCTGTCACGCTCTCCAGCTTCGGCTCCGCGCTTTCTTTGCCTTCCGAAATGTACTTGAAATAGTGCGGAATCTCCGACCCAAAGACCTCACGCACCGCCTGCCCGACCGCCACCGCAAGTTCCGTCTTCACCGCGTTGCCGAATCCGCCCGGCGTCGTGATCCCCTCGCACGGCAGGTCACAGTTCTTCAGGATGCGCAGTGCATACGCCAGGTACGCCGCCAACTCATCCACGCTTTTCCTCCCCTGCGGGTACGAATTCTCCATCGTCGCCGCACTGATCTCATGCATCGGCCGGCCGGTCTTCAGGTCGATCACCCGCGTATGCGTGATCATCTCCGGGTGAATATCCCAGTTCGGCAGCATCAGCTCGCGCACCAGCTTCAGGCTCGCCTGCAACTCTTTTCGCGACCACCCCGGCAACTCCCGATCCAACCACCCCACGCACGCCGGGTTCGGCACGATGCTGTACTTGCCCTTCACCCCGTGCTCCGCGCAGAACTCGCCGAACTCCCGCACGAAGCTGTCTGGAATCTCCCTCGGCCAGGTCTTCCACGGCCGCTTATACGCCGCATTGTTCGGCCACGCCTCGGCAAACTGGGGAAGGCAGAAATGGCCCATGTTCACAAGACATGTCGAATCGTCAATGAAGAAAGACAATGGCACCCGCCCCCGCGGATGCAGCACCTTCACGCTCGCATCTTGCTTGGCCCATTTTGGCGCTGCGGCCTGCCCCAAGGCCGTTGTACGCCACAATCCCATCCCCGCCGCCACGGCCGCTACGCCCGCGCGAAGCACATCCCGACGCGTCACCTGGCACATGCCAACCTCCTGTTCCCGTCCATATCGTCCTACGCCGGACCTGAATCACCGTTGCCCGCCCGGAATCCGCACCATTCCGGTCGCATTCAAGACGGCGATTGCAGCAGTCGCAGCCTCAGTCTATGATCGCCCTGTCGATTCGGATACCTGCTGGAAGGAGACCCTCATGCATACGCTGCCCAAGCTTCCTTTTGACAAGAACTCGCTGGCTCCGCACATTTCGGCGGAGACGATCGAGTTCCACTACGGCAAACATCACCAGACCTATGTGGACAACCTGAACAAGCTTATCGCCGGGACCGAATTTGAGAGTCAGACCCTCGAGCAGATCATGCTGAGCGCCCAGGGCCCCACCTTCAACAACGCCGCCCAGGTCTGGAACCACACTTTCTACTGGAATTGCCTCAAGCCCCAAGGTGGCGGCGAGCCCATTGGCACCTTGGCGGACGCCATCCGCACCAATTTCGGATCTTTTGCCGAATTCAAGCAGAAGTTCGGCCAATCGGCCGCAACCCTCTTCGGCTCCGGTTGGGCATGGCTGGTGCGCAAGCCAACCGGCCGGCTGGATATCATCCAGACGTCAAACGCCGGCAACCCATTGACCTCCGACAACCTCCCCCTGCTCACCTGCGATGTCTGGGAACACGCCTACTACATCGATTACCGCAACGCCCGACCCAAGTACCTGGAGAGCTTCTGGAACGTCGTCAACTGGGATTTCGTCGCCAAGAACCTGCGCTGATCGCGTCCGTCGTTGCCATTCGCCGGTCACTTGTCAGTCTCGGCTCTTCGCGAATCAAGGGACAGGTGGCCATCAGCTCTCCGGCAACTCGGCGCAGCCGGTGGCCGCGGGGGGCGGTGCACCTGTCAGCGCTGCGACAATCCGCTTGCAGTGGATGTGGCAGTTCTCCAGGAACACGCGGTACTTGTCCTGCGTTCCTGCGATGGCCGTCCCCGCGACGTATACCCCGGCCGCGTTCGTCTCCATCGTCTGTTCGTTGTAGACCGGGATCTGGCTGGCGCCGCATAGTTGGACGCCAGCCAGCTTGGCCAGCGACATATCCGCCTCGTAACCCACAAGCATCAGCACGAAATCGACAGACAGTTCTGTCCTCGCCTCGATGAAGTGCGCCTTGCCACTGCCGCGTGTTGGCTCCGCCTCGGCTTGGTTGACGTACTCGGGTCCCAGGCCCGTGGGCTCCAGCACCACGCACTCCCGGGTGATGCGGCCGACAGTGCTGCCCATATATGTCTTGATTTGACCTGCGTTTACATAGGCCTTGAATTCCGGATAAAGCCAGTACTTGATGCTCCTGGCGGTGAACTTTGGCCGCCGATAGCTGATGGACACCTCGGCCTCGACATGGTGAAGCCGAATCGCCGCTTCGATGGCGGAGTTCTTCCCGCCGACGATTAAGACTCGCTTACGGAAGTACTTATGCGGGTCTTCCATGTGGTGACTGACATGGGGCAAATCCTCGCCCGGCACCCCGAGCTTCCGTGGCCGGGCCGTTCCGCCCGTCGCGAGCACAATCCGCTTGACCGAGTATACCTGCTCGCCGCGAAGCGGCTTTGTGCGAAGGACGAAGCCGCCGTCCCGCCGCTCGATCCCCGTCACCGACTCGTACGTGTTGATCGCCAGGTCATGCAGGCTCACCACTGTCCGCAGATACCGCAGATACTCCTCCCGGGTCGCCTTCCCCTGGTCCGGCGTCTGGAGCGGCACTCCGGCGATGGCGATGCGCTCGTTTGAGCTGAACCACCTCGTCTGCGGCGGCCACCAGTACATCGTCGCTCCGATCGGCCCGGCGTCGAAATGCACATATTCGATCCCGCGCTGCTTCAGCGCCACAGCCACTTCAATCCCGATCGGCCCCGCCCCGACAATGGCAACTTCGCTCCAATGCATGCACAATCCTATGCGCTGGCCGGCCCGGCTTCATCCGCCATTGGCCCGGCGCGTCAGCCACTCCATGAGGGTCCGCACGCCCCAGCCCGTCGCGCCCTTGGCGTAGTTGGGCAGGTCTTTTTCCGTATCGACCACACCGGCGATGTCCATGTGCGCCCATGGCACGGCAGGCTCGCGGGGCACGAAGTAGCTCAGGAACGCCCCCGCCGTCAGCGCCGCACCCTCGCGGCCGGCGGAATTGGCGATGTCGGCAATGTCGCTCTTGATCTGCTGCCGATGCTCTTCCCACACGGGCAATCGCCAGAGCTTCTCTCCCGCCGCGTCGGCCGACGCCTGGATATCAGCAAACATCGCATCATCGTTGCACATCACGCCCGCCATTGTCTTGCCCAGGGCCACGATCACCCCGCCCGTCAGGGTGGCCAGGTCCACCACGGCGGCAGGCTTGTAGGTCTCGATGCCCCACGCCAGTGCATCGCCCAACACCAGGCGGCCCTCGGCATCGGTGCTGATGACCTCGACCGTCACGCCGTTGTACATCGTCACCACGTCGCCCGGACGGTAGGCACGCTCGCTCAGCGTGTTCTCCGCGCTGGACAGGATCCCGACCAGATGCACGGGGAGCCTCAGTCTCGCGGCGGCATACATGAGGCCCAGGACAACCGCGCCGCCGCCCTTGTCGTTGGTCATGCGCTGCATCTTCTCGGCCGGCTTGATCGAGATGCCACCGGTGTCGAAGGTGATGGCCTTGCCCACCACCAGCAGGGGCTTGCGCTGCTTCGCACCCGTGGGCTTGTATTCGAGAACCATCAGACGCGGCGGATGCTGCGAACCCAACCCCACCGCCAGCACCCCGTTCATCCCCAGTCGCGCAAGCTGCTTCTCATCCATCACCCGGCACGTGATCCCCGCCTCCTTCGCCACCGCCTGCGCCAGCTTAGCCAGTGAGATCGGGTTGATCACATTCCCCGGCCGAAGCGTCACGCTGCGTACAAAATTCTGCGCTTCGGCGATGATGCGGGCGCGGTCGAGCGTCTGCCGGACCGCTTTCTCAGGCCCATTGGTGATGATCGTCACCTCCCTACGACCCGGGGCGGGATCTTTCGACTGGTCGGCCGTTCCTTTGCACTCCTTGAAATTGAAACTCCCCAGGAGAAACCCCGTAACCAGGGCCTCCACGGCCGCCACTTCCGGGATGCCCCCCAGCATCAGCCCCGCCGCTCCGGGCGTGTACACGGCAACGCGCTTCCCGCGACACCTGCCCACGGCTTTGGCCAGTGATCCCGCGGCCTCGCGAAGGCCGCTAAGAGTTGTTTTCCCCGCCTCGCCCAGCCCAACCAGAAACAGCGTCAGTGCCTTGACCTTGCCCGAATCGACAAGTTCAACCACCACCTCATTGGCCTTGCCGCGGAAAATCCCGGCGTCAACCAGCCGCTGCGCGGCCTCGCCATACACGGAAGGGATCATCTTCTCCGGCACGAACACCGCCACCGTGCCCACATCGGCCCCCGCACGTCTGGACGTTCTAATGCTCACATCCGTATTCGTCGTTAGCTTCATCACCCTATCTTAGCGCAGCCGCTCGCGCACCACCAGCCCGCGATCGGCCGAGGCGATGACGACCTGAAGAATGGCGTTGAGTGCGGGATTGGGGTAAGCTCGCCTTGAGCAATGAGAGAGCAGGGGTGCCGGGCATGCAACCGGACAACACAGGTGATCTAACCGGCCACGGACGATATGAAGATCGGCCGGCCTCATTGCACAACGTGAGCGTGTACCGGACCAGTCCATGCAACCCGGCCGCCGTTCAGAGCCTGGCCTGCGGGATCAGCGTGTGTATCGCGGCGGCGGCACTGCTGGCGCCTGAAGCCAATATTATCCTGCTGGCGTTGCCACTGGGCGCAATCCTGGCCGGGTTGGCCGCCGCCTTGGGCCTTGTCGGGCTGATTCGCGCCAAGCGTCAGCGATGTGGCGCGGTCTACTCCGCCATCGGATTGACGATGGGGGTGGCCGGGTTGACCGGGGTCGGGTATTGCATCATTGAGGCGAGGGCAACCCTGCAGACGGGGTTTTGCTATTCCAGACTGCGGGAGATCGGCCATCGCATTCACGCCTACGCCCAGGACCACGGCGCATACCCCGACCGGCTGGAACAGCTTTACCTGTACGCCGAATTGGACCCGCAGGTGTTCATCTGCCCGGCCACAGACGACCAGCCCGTCTCCGGCCCCACCACACGGCAAGCCGCCGCGCAACTCAACGAGCCGAGGCATTGCTCGTTCGTGTACATCGGCGCGGGAATGCAGCGAGGCATCCCGGACGACACGGTGATCGCGTACGACCGGCCCGGGAATCACGGGAGAAGGGGCATGAACGTGCTCTTTGCCGATGGGCATGTCGAGTGGCTGGGCGCTCAGGAAGCAACCGTGATGCTCCGGCAGTTGCAGCAGGGCATCAATCCGCCGGCCACCTCGGCCGCGCCGTAGAGCGATTTGCGCTGGTCATGCGGGCTGACGCCCGAATCCGTCACGCTCCACCGTTTACAGTTCCGGCGGCATGGCTTCCACCTGGGCTGCCGTGAAGACTGGGCCTTCCTTGCAGATGTACACCGGGCCGACATTGCACCGGCCGCACTTGCCCACGCCGCATTTCATGCGGTTTTCCAGCGTGGTGTAGACGTTGTCGGGGCTGAAACCCAGCTTCTTCAGGCTGGCGAGCGTAAACTTGATCATGATCGGCGGGCCGCACAGGATGGCGATGCAATCCCGCGGGCTGGGCTTGGCCGCCTCGACCAGATGCGGGACGAAGCCGGTATAGCGGCGATGCGATGGATCGAGCACGCTGGCGCTGGGGTCCTTCAGGTTCAGCGGCCGCCAGCCTTCGTCGGCCGGCTCTTCGACAAGGTTGCCGTTCACCGGCTTCCAGTCAATGCAGAGCCAGAGGTTGACATCCGGCCGGGCTTCCCACTCGGCCAGCTCGTGCTTGTACACATGATCCGACCAGGTGCGGGCGCCGTAGACGATGGTGATGTCGCGGTAGTCTTCGCGTTTATCGAGGCAGTACTGGATGACGCTGCGCATGGGTGGCAGCGCGATGCCGCCGGCGATGAACAGCAGGTTCTTCCCGCGCCAGCTCTCGACGGGAAAGCTGTTGCCATACGGCCCGCGGAAGCCCATCAGGTCGCCCAGGTTCAGCCGCCGCAGGGCTTGCGTGACGCGGCCGGCCTGGCGGAACGTGCACTCAATGTAGCCCTTGCGCGTGCAGGATGATGCGATACAGAATGTGGATTCACCCTCGCCCGGGGCGGTGTAGAGGCCGAACTGGCCGACGCGATAGGTGAACTGCTCGGCCTCCTTCGGTTCGGTGAATTCCAGCCGCAACGTGCGCACGTCCGGCGTCTCATCGCGCAGGTCGGCGATGCGCATCAGGTACGGGCGGTAGATGTTGGTGGGCGAGCTGGGGGCGGCCGTTTCGGCAGGCGGCATGACCAGGGCCTGCGCGGGTGCCGGGGCGGCGGCAGCCCCATTGGACTTGGCCAGATCCTGAAGGTCGGCCAGCAGGTCCATGCCGGCCGGGCAGAGGCGCATGCAGCGGCCGCACCCCGTGCAGAGAACCTTGTTGAACTTCTCGGGATAATAGTTGAACTTGTGGTTCAGCCGCTGCCGCCAGCGCGAAGACTGATCCGGCCGGGGGTTATGCCCGGATGTGTGGAGGGTGAACAGCGGAAACGCGCAGGCATCCCAGTTCTTCTGCCGTACGCCGGTGTTGCCAACCATCTCATCCTGAATGTCGAAGCAGTGGCAGGTCGGGCAGACAAACGCGCAGGTGCCGCAGGCCAGGCAGGACCTGGCGGATTGTTCCCAGAGCGGATCCTTGAACCGTTTCTGCAACGCCGCCTGCACGTCGGCCGGGTTGAACTTTGCGGTGATGGACTGCCTCGACCTGTTCCGCAACTCGGCCAAACCAGGCGGGTCGGCATCCACGCTGGCCCGCTCGGCCTCGGGAATCGCCGCCAGAAGCGCTTCGCCCGCCTCGGTGCGCGCCTCGGCCAGCACTTTCCCATCGCCCATTTCCGTTAACAACAGGTCGCCCGCGCTCTGCCCCGCCGGATCGATGTTGACCGATGTGCAGAAGCACGCGCCATCCACAGGCGCTGAGCACGCCGCGACGACAAACACAAGCTGCTTGAGCCGCTCTTCAAAGAACGTGTCGTGGTAATCCCACCCGAACAGCGGCGCCAGGATGTCGGGCGCGGCGGCATCACACGGACGGGCGCCGAAAATAACGATCCGCGGGAATTCCCTCTCCGGATCCTCAAACGCCCATTCGCGGCCATTGCGCTTGAGCTTCACGATCGGCTCGGTTCGCGGAAACCACGCGGCCTTGGGGCTCTGCCGCGGCAGGCCGTCGAACAGCGAGCTGGCAATGGAGGACTGCTGATTCAACTCGCGGTACTCGGACTCTCCGCCCGTCGACACCGGGGCGATCACGCGATGCCCTGCCGCCAGCAGCCCCGACGGCCACCGATCGAGCGTTGCTCGATCAATCATGACGCGGGAGAGGGTACGTACGCTCGTGACGCTCACCATGACACACCTAGAGGATAAACGACTCGTGGTCGTTGGCTTTGTAGTCAGACTGCAGCGGCGCGGCCTTGGGATCGACGCCGGCACGATGGTCGAAGTTCTTCAACGCCGACCTCGCCAACGCCGCGCCCAGGATGTTCAGCGGGATGCCGGCCGGGCATGCGCTCTGGCACGCACCGCACCCCACACACCGCCCCGCCAGATGGAACGCCCGGATGATGTGCCAGGCGATGTTGCCCGGCCCGTCGGCCGCCGTCGGGAACCACTGCGGCTGGTTCTTGTCGGCGAAACACTGCTCGCAGTTGCACATCGGGCAGGAGCCACGGCAGGCATAGCACTTGATGCAGTTGGCAAATTGACTGGACCAGAACGCCCAACGCTCATCGGGCGTCCTGGACATCAATTCATCGAGTTGCCTCAGCGTGCTGTCCGAAAACCCGACCGGCCGGTCGGCCGCCAGGTTCTTCAACGGCTCGTCGACCAAGGCCGCGCAGGCCTCATCAAGGCTCATCGTACCCAGGAATTGTCCGTCCGGGCCAACAGCAAAGACAATGATGTTAGCCGGATCAAGTTGCGACTCCTGAAGCAGCACATTCAGGGCGAGCATTTCACTGGTGCGCGCGATGATCCCGATGGGTGAAAACCCCTTGAACGCGGTGCTTTTCAGGAAGCGGGCAAGGTTGCCGGGATGGTCGGCGGGCTGCAACAGGCCGGCGGCCTCGTTGGCAGAGGTGATCCACATCGGCCGGGGCTTCAGCAGCGTCCAGTTCTTCATCCAGCCAACAATGGCGCGAACCTTGCCCGTCTCCAGCGACTCTTTGGCGGCGGCCACCAGCGCCGGCTGCGCCGCAACCAGTTCGGCGGACGCGGCGGCGTGCTCCATCACGGGCACATCAGCGCCTGCGGCGATCGCCGGACGGCGGTCCGCGGCGACGCGCTGGACCACCGTGTACGGGCCAAGATCGCGAATCCGGCGCGTGAAGGCATCGATCGTCTTGACCCACTTGGCGCCCTCGGCCGCGCTGATCCACGCCACTTCCAGCCGGCGCAGGTCCATGCCCACGGTATCGAGCAGGTCGCGAAACAGAATCCAGCGCCTTCTCGCCCGGTAGTTGCCGGCGGTGTAGTGGCAGTCGCCCGGATGGCACCCGGAAACGATCACCCCGTCAGCGCCCTGAAGCATGGCGCGCAGGACAAAAGCCACGTCGATCCGACCGGTGCAGGGCAGCATGATCGTCCGCACGTTCGGCGGATAGACCATCCGGCTGGTGCCCGCCAGATCCGCGCCTGCATACGTGCACCACTTGCATACGAACGCGACGATTCGGGGCTCAAATGCCCCGGCATTGCCCGCATCACGATGTACCGCAGCTTGCGTCACACTATCATCCTTATGCAATAAGCCCCGGACGGGGCGGCAATACACAGCCCGATTCCTCTCGCCGCTTCGTCAGTCCAGCCACAAGCAATGCCCGCGGCTACACGGCCAATTCCGCCAGCGCGGCGTAGACCTGGTCTTCGGTGAATCCGTCCAGGTCAATGCATTTGGCACGGCAGATGCTCACGCAGGTGCCGCAACCCTGGCACAGCCCGCTGTTCACCTTCGCCACCGTCTTGATCAGGTTGCCCTTTCGGTCCCGAATCTCCTCGCGCTCGATCGCCTTATAGGGGCACGCCGCTGCGCACGCGAAGCAGCCGACGCAATTGGAATACACCGGCGCCGCGGCGCGATGCACTCGAGCGATCACCGGATCGCGTTGGAGTTCGGTTCCCGCCAGCAGACCCAGCACCTTCGCCGCCACCGCCGACGCCGCAGCAACCGATTCGGGGATGTCCTTGGGCCCCTGGCACGCGCCGGCCAGGAAAATCCCCGCCGTATTTGTCTCGACCGGCCGAAGCTTCGGATGCGCCTCGCTGAGCCAGCCATACTCGTCGTAGCCAATGCCGAGCGTTTGCGCAAGCTGTTTGACGTCGGACTGTGGAATAGCTGCCGTGGCCAGCACCACCATGTCTGCCTTGATGTCGATCCGCTCGCCGCCGTTGAGCGTATCGGCCGCCTGAACAACCAGCTTGCCGTCCTCGCGGTAAATCCGGGCGGCGCGCGAGCGGATATACACCACCCCATCCTGCTCCGTCGCCCGGCGGTAGAACTCGTCGTAACCCTTGCCCGCGGTCCGCACATCCATGCACATGACAAACGCCCTGCCGCCATGCACCTTGTGCCGATAGAGCATCGCGTGCTTGGCCGTGTACATGCAGCAGATCTTGCTGCAATACGCCCGCCCCTTGGCGCTGTCGCGCGAGCCGGCGCATTGTACGAAAACGACAGTCTCCGGCTCCTTGCCGTCGCTAGGACGTCTGATCTCGCCGCCGGTCGGCCCGGACGCCGACGCCAGCCGCTCGAATTGCAGCCCCGTCACGACGTCGGGATCATCCCCATCGGCGTACGCCGGCAGATGTTGTTTGTCCAGCACCTGGAACCCGGTGGCGACCACAATCGCACCCACATCCACCGTCGCCAGCTCATCCTTCTGCTCGTAATCAATCGCACCCGTCGGACAAACCTTCTGGCATACGCCGCACTTGCCGTTTTTCAGCTTCGTGCAGTTCTCCGCGTCGATCACCGGCTTGTTGGGCACCGCCTGCGGGAAAGGCACCCCGATCGCCGTGCGCTTGCCCAGTTCCTCATCGAACTCGCTCAGCAGCTTCTTCTGCGGGCATTTCTGATAGCACGTGCCGCAACCCGTGCACTTGCTCCAGTCAATATAGCGAGCCTTGCGGCGAATGGTGGCCTTGAAGTTGCCGACATATCCCTCGATCTTCTCCAACTCCGCGTAGGTCTCCAGCCGGATGTTCTTGTGCGTCGCCGCCTCGACCATGCGCGGCGTGAGGATGCACTGCGAGCAGTCGAGGGTGGGAAACGTCTCCGAAAGCTGTGCCATATGGCCGCCCAGCGAACTTGATCGCTCCAGCAGCACCACCTCCACCCCCGCCTCGGCGATATCCAGCGCCGCCTGAATCCCTGCGATCCCGCCGCCAATCACCAGCGCCCGCTTGGTCAGCGGCACGCGGATCGGCGTCAACGGGGTGTTTCGCTGCACCCTGGACACCGTCGATCGCACGATGTCGATCGCCTTGGCGGTCGCCTCTTTGCGGTCCGGATGCACCCACGAGCATTGCTCGCGCAAGTTGGCGATCTCGCACAGGTACGGATTCATTCCCGCCTCTGCACAGGTCCGCCGAAACGTCTTCTCGTGCATGCGAGGCGAGCACGCCCCCACCACTACGCCGGTCAGTCCGTGCTTCGCGATGGCATCGCGAATCTGCGCCTGCCCCGGCTCCGAGCACGTGTATCGGTAATCCACGGCATAGGCCACGCCAGGAAACAACCTGGCCGCCTCGGCGACGGCCGCGCAGTCCACTGTCTTGCCGATGTTCTCGCCGCAGTGACAAATGAAAACGCCTATACGTGACACGATGCACCTTTATGCGCCCTGGGTGACAGGCCCCGGGGCGAACAGCTTGTTCACCACAACCTCAGTCGCAACGAAATGTGACCCGAGACCCAGCATGGACCGATCAGCGCCCAGCGCCAGGCCCAGCAACTGCGTCAGATACACAACGGGGATCGCCTTGTCGCCGCGCATGCCGACTTCGCTCTGCCGCATGTCGAGGTTGGCATGGCACATGGGGCACGCCAGCACCAGCACGTCGGCCCCCGCTCGCCGCGCCGACTCACAGATGCGCTGCGTCTGCCGCAACACCACCTGTTTGCGCGACAACGCGAACGAGCCTCCGCAGCATTCCAGCGCCATCGGCCATCGCACCGGTTCGGCGCCCGTCAGGCTGACGATTCGCTCCATGCTCCGCGGCGCCTCCGTGTTCGTCGCGCCGGTGATCTTCGCCGGCCGAACCAGCAGACAGCCATAGTAACAGGCCGCCTTCAAGCCCTTCAGCGGCTGCTTGATCGCGCCCCGGATCAGCCCCTCGGGCAGCCGCTCAAGCCAGTCCAGCACGTTCACCGCCTGAACCTGGGCAAATGCCGCATCCGGCTCATGAAGGGCCTCGGCCACCCGCGCCGCCATGTCGGGATGGCTCAACAGCTCATGCCCGGCCGACGCCAGCCGCGAATAGCACATCGCACACGGCGCCAGCACCTGCTTCAGGCCCGCACGATGGGCATTCGCCAGGGTCTGGCTGGCCAGCCCCAGGGCTGCGGTGTGGTCCATCGCGTGCGCTGATGTGGCGCCGCAGCAGACCCAGTCGGGAACTTCCTGCAATTCGATGCCCAGTTGCGACACCACTGCCCTGAGCGATATGTCGTATTCCGCCGCCGTGCCGCCAAGACTGCATCCGGGATAATAGCCAATCGATTTCATCGTTCGGCCCCCTCCCGTTTGAGCTGATCCACCGCCTTCTGCAGAGGCTGCGTATCCGGAGCCGCCCCGCCCAGAAGGTGCAGTTTGCCCTTCAGAAACATCGCCGGGCCAAGCATCGCATCCTGCAGAAAGTGCCAAGTGCGAAGCTTGTACTTGATGATCATCGAGACTTCGTGAATCCGTCCGCGACCCAACGCCTGGGCCAGGAACGTCTTGTGCAGCGACTGGATGTCGCGCGCCCTCCTGGAATGGCTCGCCGCGTTACGACGTAGGGCTTCCTCACGCAGCGCATCCATCGTTCCGGCGATGTCCACATTCTGCGGACACCGCGTTGTGCAGGCCAGGCAACCGGCGCAGAGCCAAGGCGTATCCGCGGCCAGCGCCCGTGCCGCATAGCCCCCCGCCTTGTCGGCCTCGCCCGCGAACGCTGCTTCCAGTTGCAGCAGCCGCATGATGCGCGTAGGACTGACGTCCATCTCGCCGTCAACATTCTGCATGCACCCGGCGGCGCAGCGTCCACACTGATAACAGCTCAGGGGAGAACTTCCTGTCCTCTCGGCGACCAGGGCGGCCAGCGTCTGTGGGCCATGGCCGTCACCATGCGGTGAATGACCGGCGTGATCCAATTTATCTACTCCTCCGGCCCCTAAAGAGGGCCGAACCCGCTGCCCACGTATCATGCACCTGAATCGCCCGCCGTCAAGACACGATCGCGATGCCCACAAGGATGGAGCAACATCGATATTGGGCTTGCCCGCGCCGCCGCCAACCAGCATAATCCGCCCTATGAGTTTCATCGCCAGGTTACTTCAAGGTGCATTGTCGGCAACCATCGCCGTTGTCCTGTTGATCGCGTCCGCAAGCCGCATCAACGCTCAACAGACTGATCAGAACTGGCCCCAGTGGCGTGGTCCGCTATGCAATGGCGTCGCGCCCGGCGCCACTCCGCCCCTGGAGTGGAGCGAAGGCCGGAACATTCGCTGGAAGGTTCAGCTTCCCGGCAGCGGCACCTCGACGCCCATCGTCTGGGGCAATCGCATCTTCATCCAGGCAGCCATTCCCACGGGCAGACAGGGCACGCCCCCGGCGGCGGGCGATTCGACGCCCGTACCCTCGGGCATGCGCGGCATGATGTCGGCCGCCCCCAAGGAGGTCCTTCAGTTCGCCCTCCTCTGCATCGACCGCCAGACCGGCAAGACGCTCTGGCAGAGAGTCGCCCGCGAAGAAGTGCCGCATGAAGGCCATCACCGCGATCACGGCTTCGCATCGTATTCCCCGGTGACCGATGGCAAGCTGGTCTGGGCGTATTTCGGCTCGCGCGGACTGTACTGCTTTGACCTCGAGGGCGCCCTGAAATGGCAGAAGGACCTCGGCCGGATGCGCACCAAGATGAGCTTCGGCGAGGGCTCTTCGCCGGCGCTGTTCGACAACACGCTGGTCGTCAACTGGGACCACGAGGGTGAAGACTTCGTCGCGGCCTTCAACGCGACCACCGGCGATGAACTCTGGCGTCAGAAGCGCGATGAAGACACCTCCTGGGCCACCCCGCTCGTCGTGCAGCACGATGGGCAGACTCAGGTCGTGATCTCCGCCACGAAGAAGATCCGCAGCTATGATCTGAAGACGGGCAAGCCGATCTGGGAATGCGCCGGCATGACGGCCAACGTCATCCCCACTCCTGTCGCCGGCCACGGCATGGTCTACTGCATCAGCGGCTTCCGGGGCAATGCCCTGCTGGCGATCCGCCTCGGCAACAGCGGCGATCTGGCCGGCACCGATGCCATCGCCTTCAAGCACGGCAAAGGCACGCCGTACGTCCCGTGCCCGCTGCTGGCCGGCGAACGGCTGTACTTTTTGTCCGGCAACACCGCCACGCTTTCGTGCCTGAACGCGAAGACCGGCCAGGTCCTCTTTGACACGCAGCGGCTCGATGGCCCGCAGGGCGTCTATGCCTCGCCCATGCTGGCCGCCGGCCGCGTCTACATCGTGGGCCGCGATGGCACCACCGCCGTTCTAAAGGATGCCGATAAGCTGGAGGTCCTCGCGGTGAACCGTCTGGACGACAAGATCGATGCCTCGCCTGTCGCCGTGGGCGATCAACTGCTGCTTCGCGGCAAGCAGTCCCTCTACTGCATCGAGGCAGAATAACCCTGCGGGTGCTGCGGTCTGTCAAGTCCGCAATCGACAACATGCGATGATCCTGGGCGAATCGGCGTTCAGTTCCGTGCCGTCGTGGTCGCCGTACATCCGCTCAACCTCCATGCCGTTCCGCTCGATCAGCAGTTGCAGCTCGCGGGGAAACAAAAAGGTCAGGTCGAACGACAACGACTCGTGGTGTTCCATGCCGCGTGAATCAAACCAGCGGTAATGGTACATGACGTTCTGCACCTGCCAGCTCGGATCGCGCCGCACATCCGTAGACCGGTAGACGGTGCGGTCCAGGTGCGGCACGTGGAAGACACAGGGCTCCAGATCCACCGATGATTCCTGGGCCAGTAGCGCCAGGTTGGGCTGAAAAATATCCAGCCAGAACCGGCCGCGCGGCTTCAGATGCCTGCGGAAAGCCTGGAGCGCGCGGTCCTGTTCCTTCAGCGTCGTTAGCAACAGAAACGTGTTGAAGAACAGGCACACCCAGTCGAACTTGCGACCCAGATCAAAGCCCCGCATGTCGCCGGCAAGCAGGTCAAGCTGGCGTTGCCTCAATCCCACGCTCTCTCGCTTGCGGTGGGCGATCCTGAGCATGTGCCGATCACTGTCGATGCCCACGACGCGATGTCCCGCCTGCGCCAGGGGAATGGCCGCCCGGCCCGTTCCCGCGGCGATCTCCAGGATGCTCTGGCGATGTCGGGTGTGTTTCAGGAAGAATGGCACGTCGCACTGGAGCATCTCCAGATGCGCGTACTCGGAATCGTAATAGTCCGCCACGGCCCGATATCGCATGCCCGCGACTATATCACGAATACGTCCGAAGCCGACGGCCTCCGCTTGGCTTATGCCAGGTCCAGCCTATAATCCGCCAACTCGTTCCTGGGTTGCTTCTTCGCTGGTTTACGGGGTAATCCGACATGGCCCGAACGCTCGACAGCCTTGACACGCGCCTGCTTAATTTGATTCAGACCGAAGTCCCGCTGGTCGAGAGGCCGTTCGCCGATCTCGGCCGATCACTTGGCGTGGATGAAGGCGAGGTCCTTCGGCGGATTGGCCAGCTCAAATCCCCGCCCCGCCCGGTCATCCGCCAGATCAGCGCTATTTTCGATTCCAAGGCCCTGGGGTATCAGAGCACGCTCGTGGCCGGTCGCATCGACGACTCCCGCCTGGAGCAGGCGGCTGCCATCATCAACCGCCACCCCGGCGTCTCGCATAATTACCGCCGCACTCACGCTTATAACCTGTGGTATACGCTGGCCGTCCCGCCCGATAGCCGGCTCGGGCTTCAGGGCACGGTCGATGTTCTCCACCGCCAGAGCGGCGCCCTCGCCACCCGACTGATGCCCACCCTGAAGCTCTTTAAGATCGGCGTAAAGCTGGACATCGGCGGCGACTCCGACCAGCCCCCCGCCCGCGCCCCGCAGTTCACTGAGAAAGACCGCCAGCAAGCACTCGCGTTCGAGATCACCGAGGCGGACAAGCGCATGATCCGCGTGCTTCAACAGGACCTGCCCATCGTGCCCCGGCCGTATGAGCAGTGGGCCATCCAGGCGGGCGTCAGCGTGCCGGAATTGCTTCACGCGGCGCAGGCATACAAGGCCCGCAGCCAGATGCGGCGGTTCAGCGCTGTCCTGAAGCATCGCGAAGTCGGGTTCTCGGCCAACGCGATGGGCGTATGGGTGGTCGCAGCCCCTCAACAGGATGAGTTTGGCCGGATAGCCGCCGGCTTCTCGGCCGTCAGCCACTGCTACCTGCGCCCAACCTATGAAGATTGGCCCTATAACCTCTTCACCATGGTCCACGCGGTCAGCGAAGAAGCGTGCAACGCCGTCCTGGCGGACATCTCCAAGGCCACCGGCGTCAGCGAGTATGCCGCTCTGTACTCCACCAAAGAGTTCAAGAAGACGCGCGTGCAGTACTTCGAGCACGACAACGAAACCTGGGAACAGTCCGTTGTCTCCACCTGAACGCTCCCGAACCGCCGGCCGACAACAGCCACAAGACGGCCCCGCCGGAGATCGTGTGACCCATGCCGGCGGCCTCGTCGATGATCGGCCCGGCCGGGCAGCCGCACCGGCTTGGCTCGCCTAGAATCCGTACGGCCGATGTGTTATATCCGCCTGGCCCGACCTCTCCCGGGCCAGGGAATGTGTGAGTCGGCATACAAGCGGTAGTCGGTGCGGATTACAATGATGCCAAGGAGTCGTTCATGATTGATGTGAGTGTTCTGTATGGCGGGCTGGAAACGCCCTCCACGCCGCACCGTTATGGCCGGAAGATCACACAGATTGATCCGCCCCCCCACCAGCGTATGGCCGTCGCCAAGGCCGCCAAGGACCGCCGCCCCATCGTCGTCTGGAACCTCACCCGCACCTGCAATCTCAAGTGCGTCCACTGCTACACCAATTCCGAGGCCATCAAGTACCCCGATGAGCTGACGACGGATCAGTGCAAGACCGTCCTCCAGGACCTCGCCGAGTTCAAGGTCCCCGCCGTGCTCTTTTCCGGCGGCGAGCCGCTGGTCCGCAAGGACCTGTTCGACCTGGCCGATTACGCCCGCGGCCTGGGGCTGCACGTGGTCCTCTCCACCAACGGCACGCTCATCGATCCCGACATCGCCCGCAGGTTCGTCGACCTCAAGTTCGCCTACATCGGCATCAGCCTCGACAGCGCCATCCCCGCCGTCCACGATGAGTTCCGTGGCGTCCCCGGGGCCTTCCAACGCACCATGCAGGGCTTCCGCCATTGCGTTGAGGCCGGCCAGAAGGTCGGCCTTCGCCTCACCCTCACGCGCCACACCGCCCAGAACCTCGACAAGCTCTTCGACTTCATCGAGGCCGAGAAGATCGACCGCGCCTGCTTCTACCACCTCTGCCCCGCCGGCCGCGGAAAGGACCTCTCCGCCCTGACGCCCCTCCAGGCCCGTTCCGCCATCGACACCATCTTCGACCGCACGAAAGACCTCATCGACCGCGGCAAGCGCGTCGAGATACTCACCGTCGACAACCACTGCGATGGCCCTTACCTCTACCTGCGCATGCTCCGCGAGGACCACCCCCGCGCCGCCCAGGTGCTCGACATGCTCAAATGGAACGGCGGCGGACGCTATTCCAGCGGCGTCGGCATCGCCAACATCGATTTCAACGGCGAGGTGCACGCCGACCAGTTCTCCATGTTCCGGTCGTTCGGCAACGTCAAGCAGCGGCGGTTTTCCGACATCTGGCAGGATGTCGCCGACCCCATCATGGCCGGCCTCAAAGACCGCCTGCCCCTGCTCAAGGGACGCTGCGCGACCTGCCGCTTCAAGCAGATTTGCGGCGGATCGCTGCGGGCAAGGGCCGAAATCAGCACCGGCGATCCCTGGGCCGCCGATCCCGGCTGCTATCTGACCGACGATGAGATCGCCGGCGAGCCCATCATCGCCGATCCCGGACACCCCCTGTCCGCCGATGACCTCTGCCGCCTGTGACAAGGGACGACCATGTCGAAAACCATCCTGATCGTCGAAGATGAGACGGTGCTCCGCGAATCCCTCGCCGAGCTCCTCGCCGAAGAGGGCTACGCCATTCTCCAGGCCCCCAATGGCCAGGCCGCCTATGACATGGTCATCCAGACCCCCGTCGACCTGGTCCTCTCCGACGTGCGCATGCCTGAGATGGATGGCATCACCCTTCTCGGTCACCTCCAGAAGACGCTTCCCGAAACACCCGTCCTGATGCTCACCGCCTACGGCACCGTCGAAAGCGCCGTCGCGGCGATGCGCGCTGGCGCCTATGATTACCTCCTCAAACCCGTCCAGTTTGACGATGTCCTCATGAAAGTCCGCCGCGCCCTGGACTACCGCGAAATCGCCCAGAACCAGCGCGTCATCACCGAACAGCTTGCCGCCGAAAGCACCTTCCACAACCTCGTGGGCACCAGCAAGTCCATGGAAAAGCTCTTCGACACCGTGCGCAAGCTCTCCACGGTCAAGAGCAACGTGCTCATCATCGGCGAATCCGGCACCGGCAAGGAACTGTTCGCCCGGGCCATCCACTTCAACGGCATCACCCGAACCAAGCCCTTTGTGGCCGTCAACTGCGGCGCGATTCCCGATAGCCTCATCGAATCCGAACTCTTCGGCTACCGTCGAGGCGCATTCACCGGCGCCATGCGCGACAAGATCGGCTATTTCGAGGCCGCCAATGGCGGAACCCTCTTTCTCGACGAGATATCCACCCTCCCCATCAACGTACAGAGCTCTCTCCTGCGCGTCCTGGAAGAAAAGGTCGTCGTCCCCGTCGGCGACACCCATCCGCGCCAGATCGACGTCCGCATCATCGCCGCCTCGAATCAGGACCTCGAGAAAATGGTCCAGAAAGGCGAGTTTCGCGAGGATCTGCTCTTCAGGCTTAACGTCGTCAAGCTCCAGCTACCTCCACTCCGCCACCGCAAGGAGGACATCCCCCTCCTGGCCCACCATTTCCTCGAGAAGTACATCCGCGAGCTCAACAAGAACGTCCACGGCGTCACCAACGGCGCTATGCGAGCCCTCCTCAATCATGAATGGCGCGGCAATGTGCGAGAGCTCGAAAATGTCATCGAACGCGCTGTCATCTTCGCCGAAGGCCGGCAGATCGGCGTCGAGGATATGCCCTTCAGCACCGAGGGCATGAGCGACGACGTCAGCGAAGACCTCAAAGAAGCCCTCCGCCAGTTCGAGCGCCAGCACATCCTGTGCAGCCTCAAGAAGCACGCCTACGACAAGGTCGAAACCGCCAAGTCCCTGGGCATCGGCGTCTCCAGCCTCTACCGCAAGCTCGATGAGTTCGCCATCCCCAAGAACCTCGGCGAGGGCGAGGTCGTCGCCAACTGAACCCGCTCAGCCCACCTGCGCCAGACCCAGCGACGGCCCGAACTGCCGGATGATCGCCTCGCGCAGCGGCCGATGCCCGGCCTGCGACAGGTTCGCATCCCGCTCCAGCAGCGCCAGCGCATCCTCCTTGGCAAGGTGCAGCAGCTCAATCTCCTGCGTGATGTCCGCCAGTTTGAACTGCGGCAACCCATGCTGTCGCGTGCCGAAAAACTCGCCCGGGCCCCGCAGCCGCAGGTCCGCCTCGGCAATCGCAAAGCCATCCCCCGTCTCCGTCAGAACGCGCAGCCGCTGTGCCGCCTCCTCGCTCGTCGCGTCCGCCACCAGCAGGCAGTGCGACAGTTCCGCCCCGCGCCCCACCCGCCCGCGAAGCTGATGAAGCTGCGACAGCCCGAATCGATCCGCATCCTCGATCACCATCACCGTCGCGTTCGGCACATCAATGCCCACCTCGATCACCGTCGTCGCGATCAGCGCATCCACTCTTCCCGCCCGGAACTCCCCCATGCACCCCTGCTTCTCCGCCGTCGACATCTGCCCGTGAAGCATCGCCAGCCGAAGCCCCGCCAGCGGCCCCTTCCCCAGCCGCTCAAACTCCGCCTTCACGCTCCTGGCCTCATCCAGCCCGTCATCCTCGATCTGCGGCACGACGATGTACGCCTGCCTTCCCTTCACCACCTGTTCGCGGATGAACCGGAACGCCTCAGTCGAATCATCGTTCCGCAACCACCGCGTCCGGATCGGCTGCCTACCCGGCGGCAGTTCGTCGATCGTCGTCACATCGAAATCGGCGAAATAGGACAGCGCCAGCGTCCGCGGGATCGGCGTCGCCGTCATCACCAGGTAATGCGGCGCGTATCCCTTGCCCTTCAGCGACGCCCGCTGACGAACGCCCAGCTTGTGCTGCTCATCCACCACCACCAGCCCCAGGTTCGCGAACTCCACATCCTCCTGCAGCAGCGCCTGCGTGCCGATCGCCAGGTGAATCCGCCCGTCCGCCAGGTGCTTCAGCAGCGCCCCCTTGCTCTCCCGCCGCGTCCGCTGCGTGAATAGCTCGATGCTGACGCTCGAATCCTTGAGCAGGTTCGACAGCGTCAGGTAATGCTGCTCCGCCAGAACCTCCGTCGGCGCCAGGATCGCGCTTTGCAGCTTGTTCGCCACCGCCACCAGCATTGCGTATAGCGCCACCACCGTCTTCCCGCTGCCCACATCCCCCTGCAGCAGCCGGCTCATCGGCTCCGTCTTCTGCAAATCCGCCACGATCTGCCATACCGCTCGGTGCTGCGCCCCCGTCAGCTCGAACGGAAACCGCCGCCGGATGCGCTCGTCCAGCAGCTTGTCGATCACCATGCGAGGCGCGGTCAGACGACCCGAGCGAAACCGCCGGCTTAGCGCCAGCCCCAGTTGCAGCAGCATCAGTTCGTCATAAACCAGCCGCTTCCGCGCCGCCAGCGCTTCGCCCCACCGCGTCGGCTGATGAATCGCCCGATATGCCTCGCGGCGTCCGACCAGCCCCCGCTTCCGCAACAACTCCGGCTCAAACCATTCCTCGACCCCGGCCAGCGCCGCGTCGATGTGCCGGTCGATCGTCTTCCAGATGTACAGGCTGCTCAGCTTCGCCGTCGCTGGGTACACCGCCCGGATCATGTCCTCCCCCACCAGCGGGGCGTCTGGCTCGATCACCTCCCATTTCGGCTGCGCCATCTGCGGAATCCCGCGGAAAATCCGAACCTTCCCCTGTACGCGGAGAATCTGCCCCGGATGAATCCTTGTCCGAAGGTAATGCCCGTTGAACCACGTCACCGCCAGCTTCCCCGAAGGATCCTCCAGCGTCGCCTCGAACCTCGGTCGCGGCCGCGGAAAATAATCCACCGCCACCACCTCCCCCCGCGCAATCTGGATCAGCTCCGGCCGAAGCTGGCCGATCGGCTGCTCCGCCCTTTCATGCTGATAGGTCCGCGGAAAGTACTCCAGCAGGTCCCCAAGGTGATGCACCCCAATCGCCCGAAACTCGCGCGCCCTCGCCGGCCCCACCCCCTCCAGCGTCTCCATGCCCCTGGCGGCGGATTCATGGGTATCAGTATCCCCGGCCGATGGCTTCATTCCCCTATTCTACCAGACCCAACATCCTTCGCATAAGCCGCCCCAACCCCGACGCCGGATAACACTTCGAACGCCGCCCCCTACCCATTTTAATATCAAACAAATTTTTATTTTTTTTGTTAATATTGTCCACCCTCCGGTGTATAATACCCCAGTCAGCCCTTCCCGCACCCCGTCGGTGCGGCTTGGCCTAGCGCATGCTTGTCGTACAACCTGCAAAAGGAGGGTCGTATGTCCCCGTGCACTCCGCCGCCCCTGCTGGCATATCCCCAGCAATACCAGGCGCCTGTGGCCCGTATCCGCGCCCTCCGCGCGGCCCGGCAAGCCACGCAACCCGCACCCGCGTCGGCCCCCGCCGCTCCTGCGCCCCCTCAACCCACCTCGCCGTCGCCTCGTCGCCCGGCCACGCCCGCATCTCTTCAACGCTCCGAAATCGCCTCTCCGATCGCCGCCGCCACATCCCGCGCCAACGCGCTGCGCTGCCCCACGCGCTGCCCCGCAATCTCACCCGCCCGGCCGTGCAACCACACCCCCAGCGCGCCCGCCTCGAATCCGCACATTCCCTGCCCCAGCAGACTCCCGATCATCCCGCTGAGAATATCCCCGCTCCCGGCCTTCGCTAAAGTACTGTCACCCGTGTGGTTTACGTACGCCCGTAAGCCATCCGTCACAACGGTTCGATGCCCCTTCAGAACCACCACCTGCCCCAGGGCCCGCGCTGCCTCCGCCGCCAGTCGAAGCCGGCCCTCATCCTCCGCCGGCACATCGGATCGCCCCAGCATCCGCGCCAGCCGCGCCATCTCGCCCGGATGCGGCGTCAACACCGCCCTCGCGGTGAAGAACGTCGGCCAGGTCCTACGCTTCGCCAATAGATTCAGCCCGTCCGCATCCACGACCATCGGCCGGTCAAATCGCACCAGTTGCAGCAACCGCTCCGTCGCCTCCGGGCCCTGCCCCATGCCCGGGCCAACCACAATCACATCCGCCGCATCCGCCGCACGCAGCAGATGCTCTTTCCAGGTCGATCGATTCAACCCAATCCCGATCAACTCCGGCGTGATCGAAATCGCAGCATTCAGGATCGATTTCGGCACCGCGATCTGCACCAACCCGGAACCCATCCTCAGAGCGGCCGTCCCCGCCAGCACCGGGGCGCCGATCATCCCACGCGAGCCCCCCACCACCAGCACACGCCCGAAGGTGCCCTTGTGCCCATCGACCGGCCGATCCGGCAGCCCCGGCGGTTCTTTCACCATCTGCACCTGTGGCTCTTCCATCTCAGCAGCCCTTTCCGGAAAACCGCGTGATCTGCTGATACACCAGCGCCGCCGAAAACGCCGCGCCGAAACCGTTGTCGATGTTCACCACGGTCACATTCGACGAGCAACTGTTGAGCATCGCCAGCAGCGCGGCCAGCCCATGCATGCTCGCCCCATATCCGATGCTCGTCGGCACCGCGAACACTGGGCACGGCACCAGCCCACCCACCACGCTGGCCAGCGCCCCTTCCATCCCCGCCACCGCGACGATGGCGCAGCATTCCTGCAGCGTCCCCACATGGCTCAGCAGCCGGTGCACCCCGGCAACCCCAACGTCGCTGATCCGGATCGACGGCACCCCCATCGATCGCAGCGTCATCATCGCCTCTTCCGCTACGGGCATGTCGCTGGTGCCGGCCGACACCACCGCCACCACCGCGCCCCCCTCCTTCCTCGCCGCCTCCTCTCCAGGATTGACCAGCATCGCCCGCCCGGCCTCGTTCACCAGGCACCCGGCAAACGCCTGCCGCACCGCCTCCATCTGCTCCTGCGAAGCCCGCGTCGCCAGCACCCGCCCGCCATGGCCACTCAGCCGCCGCGCGATTTCCACCACCTGCTCCACCGTCTTGCCCGGGCAGAAAATCACCTCCGGGTGCCCGCATCGCAGCGCGCGGTGGTGGTCAATGGTCGCGAAGGGAAGCTGCTCAAACGGCATCGAGCGCAGCCGGTTGATCGCCTCGTCCACACTCGTCTGGCCGCCCGCGATCGCGCCCAGCAGTTGCCTGAGTTGATCTGTATTCACAGCCTGATTCTAAGTCTGGCCCCTGTCCTGACAAGGCTTATCCCCTTCTGGCGTTCCGATGCCTCGAACCGGGACATCCTCAGCCATGAAACGCCAGTGGGCCGAGCTTCACTTCCACGGCAGCGGGGCGCCCTGGTGGTTCGACCGCAGGTGGCGCCTGGCCCGGCACGAATGATGCCGCTGAGACAATCAGGACAACAGCAGTTCGAGTTCCTCGCGACCTATGGTGCTGAGGAGGGAGTTGTCGGCGGTGATGATCGCATCCGCCAGGTCACGCTTGCTCTGCTGCAACGCAAGCACCTTCTCCTCCACCGTGTCCTTCGCTATCAGCCGGCACGCGTACACGTGCCGCGTCTGCCCGATCCGGTGCGCACGATCGATCGCCTGCTGCTCCACCGCAGGGTTCCACCACGGGTCCAGCAGAAACACGTAGTCCGCCGCCGTCAGGTTCAGTCCCAGCCCACCCGCCTTCAGGCTGATCAGGAACAGCTTGCAGTCGGCGTCCTCCTGGAAGCGGCGCACGCGCTGTTCACGGTCGCGCGTCTGACCATCCAGGTACTCGTAGACGATGCCCCGCTCATCGAGCTTGCGTCGCACGATCGACAGAAGGCTGGTGAACTGCGAGAAGACCAGCGCCTTATGTCCCTCGTCCAGGACCTCATCAACCATGGGCAGCAGCACATCCAGCTTGGCGCTGCCGTCATCGGCACGGGCTCCATCCAGCAGCCCCGGATGGAGCGCCGCCTGGCGGAGGCGCAACAGGGCTTCAAGAATCTCGATCTTGACCGCTCCAATCCCCGCGTGGTCGATCCGGCCAAGGAGCGTCCGCCGATAGTGGTCGCGCAGCTCGTCATACAGGCGGCGCTGATCGGATTCCAGCTCGCAGTAGATGGTCTGCTCAAGCTTAGGCGGCAGTTCGCTGGCCACCTGCTCCTTGGTGCGTCGGAGAATGAACGGCCGCAGCGCCCGCGAGAGAAGCCCGCGGGTCTGCTCATCGGGGTTTCGCGCCACCGCGCCGGTGGCGGTGAAAAGGCTGGCACTGCCCAGCATGCCGGGGTTCAGGAATTCAAACAGGCTCCACAGGTCGCCGAGGTGGTTCTGCACCGGCGTGCCGCTGAGCACCAGCCGGTTGCGCCCTCGCAGCAGCCGCACGGCCTTGGCCGATTCGCTGGAGGCGTTTTTCACCGCCTGCGCCTCATCCAGCACCACGTAGTCGAACTCGATGTCCTTGAGGAATTCGACGTCGCGTCGGAGGGTGCCATAGGTGGTGATGATCAGGTCGCAATCGGGCAGGTGCTCGCCGCTGCGCGCGCGGTCGATGCCGGTGTGGTCCAGCAGTCGCAAGTCGGGTACGAATCGTTCGGCCTCCTGCTTCCAGTTGAACACCAGGCTCTTGGGCACGACCGCCAGCGAGGGCGGCAGGGCCTGCCCGTTTTGGCCCGCGGCACGCTGGTCCCGCCGCTTCTGCCTGCGCTGTTCCAGCAGCGCCAGCACCTGCACGGTCTTTCCCAGGCCCATGTCGTCGGCCAGGCATCCGCCGAAGCCGAATCGTTCGAGAAACTCGAACCAGCCAAGTCCTTCCTGCTGATAGGCTCGAAGCTGGCCGATGAAGCCGCGGGGCGCAGGGGCGGCCTGAATGCCCTCGAAGCCAGCCAGTTCGCCGCGTGCCCGCTCGAATGCCTCATCCCAGGTGGCGTCCGGCTGGCTCGCCAGCAGGGCATCGAGCAGCCCCACCTGGTTCTTCATGAACTTGAGGAATTCCCCCTGATCGGAACCGGCCGACGCCAGCACGCCGTACTTCTGGAGCCACTGTTCAGGCAGCAGCCCGAACGTGCCGTCGTCAAGCTGGACCATCGCATCGCCGCGACGGATGGCGGCCATGAGCTCGGGCATCCTGGCTACCCGATCGCCGAAGTCGATCTCGCCGCGCAGTTCGAACCAGTCGATGCCGCTGCTCACCTTCAGGCGCATGTTGGATGCCCGGCGATACAGCTTGCCCTCCACTTCGACCGCCCAGCCATCGAGCACCAGCATCCGGACCATGCGAGGCAGGTTGCGCTGGTTGAACCACAGCTCCGGGCCTTCGGCGGAATAGGACATCGCCTCGCGCATGCCGAGATTGCGCAGGCGGTCATACGCGGTGCGCTCGCACGTCAGGTCGCGATCGATGATGCGTCGTTGCTTCGCCTGGTAGACGATGCGCGAGGCGTTGCGGTGCAACACGGTCGCCCCGTCGTAGTCAAATGACAGCACAGCGCGAAGGCGGTCCGGCCGGAGTTCGTCGTTGCGCGCCGCCCGGATCTTCAGGTGAGGCTGCGGTCTGCCGCTGACGCGCTGCACCCGAAGCTCCTCAGGCAGGTCCAGCCTCGGCAGACGGGGGACGGCCATCAACTCCGCCAGCAGATCCTCATGTTGCGCCAGCGGCGCCTGAATGGACCGCTGGCGCCGCAACATGCTGATCCATGAGAACGCCCCGCCGTCATCCAACTCGGCCACGACCTCCGGGAAGAAGACCAGACCACCCTCCAGCATCAACAGCGGCCGGCTGAGCGGGACTCGCTGCTCGCCTCGCCGCAAAGCGCCCATGAAGACATATTGCTCGGTGGATTCGTGGCGGCGGCCTTCCACCCAGAATTCCCACTTGGCCTGGGCATCCCATGCCAGGCTCGAGTAGTCATCCAGCTCTGCGGCCGGCTTGAGCATGGCGCGGCCGGTGGCGCACATACGTTCCACGAGCATGACGCGCATCCGCGATGGCACGCGATAGACCGGTTCATAACTCTGCTGGAACCCGTTGCCCTGGACGGAGCCTTTCAGGAGGGCAAGGAGATGCCGGTCTTCGGCGTTGGGCAATTCGCCAGGGGCAGGGAAGGAAACGCCACGGGTCTTGGGGCGGCTCCACTCACCCGTGCTCCTGCGGTCACGGCATGCCAGGCGGATGACCAAAGTGCGTTCTTCATCGCTGAGAGCGACATCCACGACATACACCAATTCCCGGCTCTCGGGCCAGAGCGTTTGAGCCGGGGATGCCACGTCGTCCGCATCTCGAAGCTTGGCAAGCTGCTTGCGCCAGCTTGGGAGAGACGGCTCATGGCGAATGGGTGGGCGTGGCCTGTCGGCGTCAAGACGAACCAGATCGCCGCTGGAGCTGAGCCACATGCCGTTCCTGGATCGGCCGCGTGGTCGAGTCTCGCCGGGTTCGTGACTCCGCGGGTAAAGCCCTTTGCGTTCGATCACCAGGGCCAGGGCAACGACGTGCGCGCACTGGCCGGTGCGCTGAAAGGCCGGGCAGTCACAGGTCGGGCTCAGGCCGGGATCAGACCAGTCGAGGCTTGCTTCATAAGTACCCGATTCGGTATGGACTTGCGCTGTCAGCAGGTTAATCCTGCTCTGGATGACCTGCACGGCGTCATCGCGCACAAGTTGCCTCCCCAACGCCTCCTGCTCGGGCGTCACCGGTCTGACGAATCTTCTCAAAACCGCCATTCACGCACCCCGCATAAGCACTACAGCCCGGCTTCATGCCGGATCAGGTAATGTACACGGTGTATGCCCGGATAGAAAATGCGCCGCTCTGATTTGTCAGGGTATCGCAGCCAGCCCCACCAAGCCCGCCGGCGTTGCAAACCCATATGTGGCACTACTTTGCGAGCGTCGCGACAAGCCGCCAGACCAAATGGGGAGAGATTGGCCGCGACTGAGTCCGATTGAATTCATCGACCAGACGATCAAATCGGGCGGTATACGGCAGGCGGTCGCGGCGGCCAATCTCATCGCCAAGCAGTTCAAGCAGCCTCAAACGGTCGGGATCGGTCAAATCGGGCGGTCTGGACCGCGCCTCGCCGAGGCGGGGCAGCTTGCCGCCCTTTCGGACGTTGAGCAAGTGCCGCCAGACCTCTTCGCGAGTGGGTTTCTGGTCGGGATACTGCGCGGCGTAGGTCGCATAGAGCTCCTCGAAATCGGGTGTGTAGGGCAGATCGTCGGCGGTGCGCCCGATCTGGACGTAGATGCGGATGAGCGAGTTCTGCTTGCTCGGGAGTTTCGACGGTTCAATTCCTGCAAACAGCACTCCGGGCGGCTTGACCTCCTCGACGATGGTTGAATCGCCGGGATCGACGGAGCGATCGACGATCAGAAGCACGTTGCCGAATGGATCGCGGATCGCAGCGCGATATCCCCTCGCCGTGGCAACAGGCGCCTGAGCAAATTGCAGCTTGAGCAGTTCTCTCTCGCGGTAGAGCCGGCGTACATCATCAACTCGATAGTAGACCGCTTCGGCGGGCAGGTCGGGATCGGCATGCAGGAACAACTCGGCCTGGTCATCCGGAAAGCGGAGCAACGCCACACGCTGATCCTGCTTGACGGGCGTCAGGCCGACCACCTGCGAGTAGTATCGCACGGCCGCCTGAAGATGCGGCACACGGAGGACAATCCGGTCGATCCGCCGAAGCATGGAGGGGATTCTCCAAGCCCGCCGCGGAAATTTCAACAACTGGCCGCGTCATGGCACGCCCGGCGGTCGGCTGATCGATCAGCCGCCGATCGCCTGCAACAGCTTCCGGGCGGTACTCTTCAGGTTCTCATCCCTGGCGACTGCAATGACCCTGGCGAGGACCTGCTGCGCCTTCTCGCCAGCAAGCGGTTTCTCCCGGTTATTACGAGGGGAGACAATCTTGACCGCGGCTTGCGCGGCATCGCCAGCCAGCGTGGGATCGTCAAGATAGGGCTCGACAAAGGCCAGGGATGCGTTGTCGCGGATGTTGGCGGCGGCAGACAACACCAGCCGCTTCTCTTCGATGCGGCTGGCGCTATCCATGCCATCCTTGAGCATCTTGACCGTCTGGTCAGCCGGGCGGCCGCCGGGCAGCGATACGACTCGGACGTAGCCGCGCAGGGCGAGGATGCGGTGCCTGGCCTCAGCGGCGTTGTTGCGCGCGATGGCGAGCAGCGAATCGGCGGCAACGGCATCGGGCCAATCGGCCAGACCGCGAATGGCGGCGTCGCGGATGGCGGGATCGTCGCTTGCGGCCTGGGCCGCAACCGCCTCCACGGCCGTGCTTCCGCCGAGTTCCGAGAGAATCCCGATGAATACCGGCCGATACGTACCCTGAGCTTTGGCCAGGGCATCGATCACCGGCCGAGCGCGGGCGCCAAGATCCGTCTTGCGCTTGCAGATGGCCACGACGGCCCGACGAATGTCGTCAGAGGATGCAGAATCCGAGCTCGCCAGGTCCAGAAGCCTTGGCAGGGCCTTCTCGTGCCCGATCGTGCCGAGCGCGCGGATTGCCGCGGCCTTGACGGACGCGTCATGGCTCGATGCCTGTGCCATTACCGCGTCAACCTGACTCGCAGCCCGCCGCGTTGCCAGAATCTGGAGAATGGCAACCTGGCCCTCGGGCCGCAGGCCATCGAGCGCCCCGGACAGCATCGCCAGGTGCTTATCGCCCGGCAGGCGCGCCAGGACATCCTGGGCCGCCTTCACCTCATCGCTCTGGCCGGAAGCCAGGACGCCCAGGAGAGGAGCGACAGCGGCATCGCCTTGGCCACTCAGGCCCTGAACCGCGGCCAAGCGAACCGACTTGTCGGCATCTTTCAGGGCCTCGACCACCGCGCGGCGGGCGGCGGGCTCCTGTCGGTTGGCCATCGCAGCGACCAACTCAGCGCGTTGTTCGCCGTCAGCGTTCTTCATGGCGGCGACCAGGGCTTCGGCGACGTCCGATCCCGGGAACTTCGCGGTGATCGCCAGCGCGGCGTGCCGCAACTGTTTGCTGGAACTGGCCACAGCCCGCATCAGCTCAGGGGCGTTGGCGCTTTCCGGGCCGGCGGTGAGGATTGTCAGAGCATAGGCCACCTGGTTTGCTTCGCCCGGCAGTTTCCGTGTGGCGATGACGTGGCGGCACGCTTTGGCACAGGCCGGTTCATTGCCGCTCTCCCGCAGGCGCTGGGCCAGCAGCAGGTATAGGCTCGTCGCCTTGGCCCGCGCCGCCGCGCTCTCGCCCAGAAGATCCTTCTCCAACTCAGTCCCAAGCGGTTCATCACCGATATTGGCCAGCGCCCACAAGGCCATCTGTCTTTCCGCTGCATCATTGCCGGCGAGGTGCGGCCGGATGGTCTCGATCGCCTTCCTGCTGCGCATTTGCCCCAGCGCTCGGATCAACGGCGCACGCGGGACAGCCCTCTCACCCTTGAGGCGGCCGATCAACGCATCCTCCGCCTTCTCCGTTCCGATCCTGCTCAGCGCCATCGCGGCGGGCTCAGTCAGTTCCCTGTTCCCAAGGATGCTCACCAGCGCGGGCACAGATTCATCCTTCCCGCACACCTGCAATAGCGAAATCAGGAAGGCCTTGATCGAATCCGGCCGGTCTTGATGGCTGATGGCTTCCGCCAGCACGCCGGCGACCATGGCGCGATTCGCCTCGGCCCCTGGCCGGGCGACGTGCAGGGCAATGCCGCTCAGTGCGTAACGAGGTTTCTCGTCGCCGCCCTGCTCGGGCGTCTTGAGCATGCCGACAACTTGTCGGATCGCATCAGGACCCGCCTGGACCAGTTCCGTCACGATCGCCTGCCCGGCATCGACGGTGGGTGCGGGCAAATCGGCGATTTTCTGCTGGATTTCCGCCCCGGATACCGGCGCTGCCAGCCGGAGCAGCATCACAGCGATTGCGGTTACGTATCGATTCATGTCGAGCCTCGGTCTGTGCTTGACGGTTATGGATGATCTCCGGACTACAGGTGCCACGGCGCCCTCATCGGCTGATCGACCAGCCGATTGGCGCCGTCATCGCCGATGAAATAGTGCGTCTTCGGATCGAACCTGAGCTTTCGGCCGGTGCGGATGGCGGCGTTGGCCAGGTGCACCAGCAGGTTGCTGCGGTTGCCATTCTCTTCGTTGAGCCCGAATTTCCTGCGAGTCTTCACGCTGATGTTGAAGTCGGAAATCATCGGCTCGGGCTCGGGCAGCCCTGGCAGGGCATCGATCAGGTCCACCGGATCGGTTCGGAATCCCTGATAGATCTTGCCCTTGGGGCCTTCGATGTACGGTTTGCCGGCGGTGATGTTCTCGCCCCAGTCGCCGGATTCGAGGATGATCTTGCAGCCATCGTCGTAGGTCATCTCGACCTGCCCCCAGAGGCCGACGGCTTCGGGGTGTTGCGGCCAGGGAGCGTGGGCGACCACCTCGACCGGGCTGGTGTCATCCTTGGCCAGAATGTATTGAACGGGGTCGAGGTAATGCTGACCCATGTCAGCCAGGCCGCCGCCGTCGTAATCCCAGTAGCCTCGGAAGCTACCGTGCGTGCGATGGGGGTGATAAGGCTTGACGGGCGCGGGCCCCAGCCACTTGTCGTAGTCAAAGTGGGCGGGGATGGGCTCGGGCTTGAGGTCGGTGCGGCCACTCCACATCTTCACTTTCCAGTCGAACCCGGTGAAGCGGCTGACGCGCACCGTGAGCGGCCAACCCAGCAGACCGGCCGAGATGACCTGCTTGAGCGGCTTGACGGTCGTACCCAAGCCGTAGAATTGATCGTACAGGCGGAACCAGGTGTTGAGCCTGAACATCCGGCCGTTGCGCTGCACCGCGGCGATTACGTGCTTGCCCTCGCCAATGGTGCGCGTCATGGGTTTTTCGCACCAGATATCGCACCCGGCATCGGCGGCGGCAATGGACATGAGGGCATGCCAGTGCGGGGGTGTGACGACGTGAACAACGTCGATATCCCCCCGGTCGAGCACATGGCGGAAATCGGCGTAGCCCTTGCACCCCTCACCGATGCGCTTCAGGGCGCTGTCAAGTCGAGTCTTGTCCACATCGCACACAGCCAGGAGCCTGGCTTGGCGATCTCCCATGACATAACCGATGTGGCCTTGTCCCATGCCGCCGACACCGAAGATGGCGTGGGTCATGGTTTCGCTGGGGGCCGTTCGTCCTTCGCCGCCGAGGACGTGGGCCGGAACGACGCTGATGGCCGCCAGGCCAGCGGCGCCTCGCAGGAGTCCGCGTCGTGAAATACCGGGTCTGGTCATGATGGGCCTCTCCTTGTTTACACGTGGTGCGGCGATCATCGCACCTCGGTCGACCGGCGGCAAGCCGACCGGGACGGAGGTGCTGCGCACCGCAGACGCAGGATGCCTTCGACAGCATGGACGCCGCGCATTGAACCGGGGCATAGGTCCCGCCCTTCTGGTTGTGTGGTCCGGCGGGCCAATATGCCATGTCGCACCGACGCGGTGCGGGATGGCCGACGTGCCGTGTTGTCCGTACTACAACTGATGGCGGGTCTTGTTGCAGCGGGGGTTTTCTTCTAGTTGAGGCTGGACGGTGAGTCGACGTGCGTGAATGTGCCCCGCTGCAAGCCGGAGAATGAGCCCATCAGGAACCTCTCTGAACGGGCACCTTCACGAGGCGATGAAGGTCGCTGCGCATCAGGTGTTGCTCATGTGGTCTGTCGCCTGAGACGTCATACGGGCAGGCCACATGCGCGTGGCGGCAAACGATGCCATGGAAGGGACGTTGAGGATGGCTGACGTCGCCCTACCGCGCCACGCGAGGCAGCGGCCGGCGGTGGTGCCGCCGTATCTTGGTGGCCTTCTGCCTCCTGGGCGTGTCCGTGGTCGATTTCGTCACCGTGGCGGCCGACCCGCTGCCGCTCTGGAGCTCTTCGAGCCGGCTCTGGACATAGGACTTGCTGAGGATGGCAAAGTCGGCCGTGCCGACGATGCCATCGCCATTGAAATCGCCCGTGGTGAACTTGGTGTGAAAGTCCGGGTTGGTCTTGTTGAACTGGTAGGCGATGTAGCCTTTGCTGAGTTCGGCGAAGTCAGCGGTAGTCACCAGCCCATCGAAGGTGGCATCGGCAGCCCAGGTATACTTCACGAGGACGCTGCCGGTGGACACCTGTTGCCCGGCGAATTGAGTCAGGTTCACGTCGCCGGCAATCGCCACAGCCAACTTGCGCTCGGGTTCGCTCAGTCCACCGGCGATGATGCTGCCTTCGGCGACCGCCGCATTCACCAGCCTGTGGAGTGCGTCGGCGGCGATCGTTTCCGAGCCATCGACGATCATTTCGCCATTACGCAGGTCAAGCATGCCCTCGCCGGTGATCTGAAGGTTCGATGTCCGAAGCACGCCCAGGCTCTGCGTCACCCGCCCGCCAGCAATTGAGAGCGAGTCCAGGCGCTGCGGAGCAACCAGATCGACGCTTCCGCCTCGCACCAACAACTCTTCCGCGGAATCGCCCAGGTCATGGTCAAAGCTGTGGTTGCCGCCGTCAATCACAATGCTGTCGGCTCCCTCGCCGCCGGTGAATTGCACGCGCGAGCCGAGGTCCGCAGTCAGTCTCGCCGTGTCGTCACCCGACCCGCCGCGGATCACAACCGGCGAACCGTCGGCCGGGATGCTCAGCTCCCGCACAAGCGCGCCGGCCGCCTCGTGGCGCACGATGATCTGGTCGAGTTCGCGGTGGATGGTGTACGTATCGCCGGCATCGGTGGAGGCGATGTTGCTGGCCGCGAGCGCAAACGCCTGCTGGATTACTCCATCCAGCGCATATCCCGCCAGGTCGGTGATGGCGGGGCCGGAATGCGACAGCGTGTACTGCCCCGCCAAAAGCGTCAGGCCATCGAGGCCGCCCAGCACCCAGTTGATGCCGTTGGCGGTCGTCAGCGATTGTGCTGCGCCGAAGGGAACGGCCTCGCCATCGGCCGCCAGCGTGAAATCGACCAGATTCGGCCCTTTGACGGGCTCATTGAAGCGAATGGCGATCGACAGCAGAACGCCCTCGGCATCGACTTGTGGCGTAACGTCGGCGACGACAGGCGGGGCCTGGTCGAAATTCGTACGGCCGGGCGAGCCAAGCGGACCTTCGGCAGCCCAGTTCAGCACATCATCGCCGAAGTGGCTGACACTGACCCGCGCCAGGGAGGGCCCCTGTCCGTCGGCTTCCGTTGGCCAGGGCAGCGTATCGTCGTAGGTTACGGCATCCACCAGGATGTACTCGGCCGGGAGGTCGCCATCGGGGTCCGTCGGCTTCCAGAGCTCGATCGTGTCGCCCGCGTTGTCCAGGGGATCGGCATAGGCCCCGATGATCTGGATGTAGTCGGGAATGCCGTACAGTTCTCGGGAGAGGTTGGCCGGATCATAGCGCGTCAGCAGCAGATAGCTGTGTGCGGGAACGATGGTTCCGGCGGGAATCGTCCAATAGACGCCGCCGCGAAGCATCCAGCGATTCTCCGGCCTGGCCGGGTCGAACAGCGGAACATCTTCACCGGTCACGTTCAGCAGCTCGATGAATTCCGTCGGATCGTTGGCCTCCTGGGGGTTGTACATCAGTTCGCTGATGATCACCGGGCCGATCTTCGGGTAATCGTTCGGCTCCCACGGCGTGGCCGAAGCCAGCGGCACGAAATGCGCCAGGCCGTCGCTGGTCTGAAAACCGCCGAGCGTCGATTCCCGCTCAGATGCGCCGAAGGTCACCATGGTGCGATATGCGCCGAGCGTGCCGTCGGGATTGCCCTGGCTGAGGTACACGCTGCTGCCACGTTCGCTGATGCCGAAAGCATCCGGCTCGCCGGTTGCGCCGAAGTGGTCGCGCTGGGTGAAGACGTGGTAGCCATGTGGGGGGATCGTGACATCGCCGATGCGGTATTTGTCGAGCCGAGCCGCTTCATCGCTCAGGTACCAACCGGTGATCGTCACCGGTTCATCGCCGGAATTGTGCAGCTCGATCCAGTCGCCCACGGGCTGGTCGGTGTGCGCCAGCACTTCGCTAATGACTATCGCGCCGATGTTCGATCCGGCATCGTCATCGCCCGGCGAGCCATTGGGATAGACGCTCGGCCGCCACGAATCGCCCTGCATCCATGCCGCCCGCGGCGCGGTCTCATCCCGCATCACCAGAGAGTAGCCGCCGGCATCGGTCGTGCGATACCACGTCGGCCGATAGTCGAATCGCAGCACGGCTGCGTCATAGGGCTGGGGCAACTGAAGCACAATCTGCTCGCCGCCGTTGCTCAGTCTGCCGTTGTATTCGCCGGCGACAGGCCTCCCATCGCCATATCGCTGCTCAAACGCGGTGCGGTTGGCGACCAGCAGCAGGTGCTGGCCGGCGGCGAGGGTCATGGGCTCAGAGAAATCGAACTCAATACCCCCCCGCACACGCACGCCCTGAAGCAGCAGGTCGGTGTTACCGACATTCTTGAGCTCAACAAATTCCGCATCGGCGCTGCCGGCCGGGCTGTACATCAGTTCGGTGATGCGCAGGTTCTGCATCAAGTCGGCGACGGCGGTTGGGATGTGCACCTCGCGCTGCACGTCGCCGCTGAAATCCTGCTCAACGACGGAAAGCGCGGTCCCCCAGACGATGTCGCTGCTGTAGTTAGAGCTGGTCTGCGTCTGGCACTGGTGCACCTCAACGGCGAGCACGTTCTGCCCCTCGCGGAGCGTTCCGGCCGGGAACGCTGTCAGATCGATCGTCTGGGTCGCGTAGGCCGCGGTGCCGATGGTCGCTGACGCCACGGTCGAATAGGTGATG
>CAZMXI010000002.1:0-16429 GCA_964570205.1 uncultured Tepidisphaeraceae bacterium | reverse complement strand
ACCCCCGCCGGCATGTCGATTCGCTTGACCTCGGTGCCGTTGAGGTAGATGACAGCGCCGTCGTCGAGGATCGTCCGCAATTCCAGACCTGTGACCTGACTGGCGCCGGTCACGTCGAAACTCGTGCGGAAATAGTATGTCTGGTATGGCCGGCCGCTGGAGATCACGTTGACGGCGGTGCGTTTCGTCTCGGGATAGGTGCTGCTCTTGTTGTAGAACAGCGCAGGCTGCTGGAGCGACCAGTCCGTCGGCACGTAGTCAGCGGAGGTCCAGTCGCCGGTGGGCGCAGCACCTTCGTCCCAGTAGTCCCACAGTTGCAGGTTGGCCGGGTCGGCCAGCCTGAATATCTCCCGCTTCACCTCGGTATAGGTTCCGGCCATCGTCACACCCGTGTTCTCGATGCCTCGGGTCGGGATGGCCTCAAACGCGTATGTGCTGGCGCCCAGCGGCGTACGCCCTTCGGATACATCCGTCGCCTGGGTGAAATACGGCACGACATCAATGGCTTGCAGGCTCGGGTCGAACAGACCGATCCAGCCCACATAGGGCGACAGCTCGAAGTTCACGTGGTCTGGCCCCTGATCAGGATCATTGTCGGCGGTGAACGCCGCCCAACCGCGTCCGTCGATGAAGCTGAGGGCCGCAATCTCGTGCTTGTCGGGGCGGCCGACGGGGTTATCCGTCAGGTACAGCCCCGCCATCGAGACGGGCACAGCCTCGGGGTTATACAACTCGACGAAATCGTGATCGAAAAGCACCCTGCCATCGGCGAGCCATTCGTTAATCTTCAGACTGGCCGGGTCGCCGGTCGTTGCAGGCACATTGGCCTCACCGAGGGTCGGGATGGTCAACGCCCATGAGCCATCCGCAAGCCGGCCGATCGAATAGTCGGCGACCTGCTGGCCGAATTCGACGGAATCGACGAGGACGCCGGTCGAGTCAAACAGATAGACACCATCGCCTTCGCGCTTGAGCGAGAATCCGGTGTGCAGTCCCGGGCCGGCGCCGGCGTCGGCGTACAGCTTGAGATATCCGCCCTGCGTGATCTTCGTACCGGGCGGGAACGCGTATTTGGCCGGCGTATCCAAGCTGTCCGTAATGGTCATTCCCGTCAGGTCGATCTCGCCCTGCCCGGGATTGCAAAGCTCGATCACATCAGGACGGGCGCCGTTCAGGTCATAGGTCTGGAGGTTTTGCGCCAGAACCTCGTTGATGCGGACTTTCGGGCCGATGCTTGTGTCGACCGTCCAACTGACGGCGGATAGAGGCATGTCGTCGCCGGCGGAAGTCCTGCCAATCACTTCGACGGTCTGTAAGCCGTCAACAAGGCCCTCCAACTGGATGGCCGGCAGGATGGCATCGATCCTGCGCACGCGCACCGAGGTGCTGGGCGTCCAGGCGCTCTCGGTAGCGACGGTGATCCGGAATGTGTGCGAGGTGACGTTGCGGATGACAAAATCGCCGTTGTACTTGGCGGGCGCAGCGCCCCACACGCTGACCACATCGCCTTCCTGGAAGCCGTGATCCTGCGAAGTGATGGTGGCCGTGGCGACCGCCGTCGAGGTGCCGCCGCGGATGATGTTGCCGAGCGTCACGCCGGTGACGGCATGCTGTGGATACTCGACCCATGGGCTCCAGGCGCCGCCGTTGAGGCGATATTGGTACGCGTACAGTTCCGGCCCGCCAACGGTGAGAGTGGCCGAATCCTGCCACACGGTGCCCGCGGGAGCGCCAGTGATCCGGGCGCTGGCGGAAATGGCCGCACCCATATCGCGGCCGTTCGGCCCAGCGCCGATGGCCGGCGAGCCGGGCCGAAGCTGGAAATCGACGCGCGGGTCGGTGACATAGGCCGTGTTTCGCAGCAGCGGGTCGACCATCAGGTTGCTGGCGTTCTCCCAGGCCGGCTCGCCAGCCTGCTTGGGCAGGCCCGCGGGGTAGATATTGCCCACCATCTGGATATCTACCGCCCGGTTGGTCCAGCCGTCATGGCCGAAAACCTGCGAGATGTCCTGGAAGATGTTCCCCGCCACGTAGACTCCGCAGCCTTCCCATTGATTGGAGCGGTTCTCATAAAGGTTGATGGCGGCCGTGGTGGCGTCGGCGATCTTCTTGTAGACCTTGACGATCGTGTTGTTCACGATCGTGCCGAACGCGCCATCCTTGATGAGGATGGCGTGGTCAACATCATAGAAGTAGTTGCCGATGATCGTGACTTCCGTGAGGATGCCGTTTTCCGTGCCTGTCGAGACCGCGTGCGCTTTGCTGTCTCGTGCCCCGTCCTGGTGGAAGTTCACGAAGACATTGCCTTCGATGTGGGCATCCGTGGCGTCCAGGTCGAGGGCATCGTCGGCGCCGCCGCTGAAGTAGTTGTTGATGAAACGCGCAATCGGGCCGGGCCGCTGGCCGCCGGTAAAGTCGACGACGTCCTGGTAGCCCGTCGTCTTGCCGAACCAGTTGTTCTCGAAAAGCGCATGCCCATTCTGCGGGAAGCCCCAGAAATGGACCAGTTCACTGTCGGTCACATCGGCGAAATAGCTGTTGGTCAGATTCACCGACGTATCGTTCATGTCCAGATAGGTGTCGTTGTGGTGCGAGAACCGGATATGATCCAGCGCCAGGATGGCGTGGTTGGTGTAAATTGCGTCGCCGTTACCGCTGGAATTCCCGCCGCTGGCGGTCGAGTACTCGATGTCGGCGTAGGCGATGTGGGTCTCCTGGGGAACGCTGACGATGTCGATCCCCGCCCAATCGCCCGTGGTTGGATACTTGGTCAACCGGATGCGGTCCATCTCAGTACCCAGCGCCAAAAGCCGGCCGCCGACGCTCAGCGCAACGCCCGGATCGAAGAAGACCGTGACGCCGGGCTCGATCGACAATGTCGCCCCGCTGTTGATGGTCACGTTGCCGGATACGTGATAGGGTGAGTTAGCCTTGGTCCACACCGTGTCCGTGTTGATGGATCCGGAAACCACCGTCATCGGCGGCGAGGCGGGCTCGTACCAGATGTCTGCGTACTCGCGATCGAATTCCCGCCCGTCTTCGTCCACGGTCTGCACCAGAACCCGATTGATGCCGGGTTCGAGGGACAATTCCGCCGTCCACGACCCCTGCCATGCGGTGTATGTCGCCTCCTGCCCGTCCACCAGCACCCGACGGGTGCGGATGGCGTCGGCCGAACCGCTCAGGGCCAAGGTCTGCGTCGAGCTCTTGTACCATGGATTGCCCGCCTGAGGTGTCAGGCTGATGCTCAGCGCGCTGGGGATTTGCGATAGGACATAAGCGTTGCGCGCCACAACGAAGTCCTTCATCGCCTGAATGTCGGCGTCGGGCACCCAACCCTCCAGCAGCCGGTCCAGCAGGGGATTGATGTTCTCCGGGTCGAAGGTTGTTTCAATCAACTCTTTGAACGTAGCAAAATACTTCGGGGCGAACTCATTGTGCTTCAGCAGCTTGTCCACCGACGCCACTTTCCATGTCGGGAACAGGTTCATCGACGTGTTGGCCGCCGTGTCGCCGCGCGACAACACGGTATCGAGGTCGTGAACCAGCAGCTTGAAGCGCGGATCCTCTTCCCCGCAATACATCGAATAATCGTCGCCAACCACCGAGGGATTGGTGTTGTCGTCGGTCCCGCCCAGACTGTTCTCGCGGTTGCCGATCAGGAAGTTCGTGGCGAAGTAGCGCAGCCACTCATCGACATCCAAAACGCGGTTGACCTCCTGCACATAATCGGCGGCGGACGTCTTGTTCAGCACCATCAGCAGCTCAACCAGATCCGACCAGTCGTTCTCGCTGGCATTGGTCTGCTTGCTGTACCCGGCCTTCGTAAACCAGTCATTGGAAGCGCTGCTGGTCCCATCCGGCACCCAGCGCAGGTCGGCCGGGCCATAAGTGCCATACATGCTTGCTTTGTAGATGTTTCCCCCACCGTCGCCGGGGAAGTGATTGTCGGCCCATTCGCCGTTGAACGGCTCGAAGCGGTAGTAGAAACCGTATTGCCGCGACGTGGTGGCGAGGTTATTGCCATTCGTGATCACCCGCACGGGCGCGCCATCCACCCCGGGCAATCCGGCCAACTGGAAGATCACGTTGCCAACCAGTTGGACCCACGAATACCGCGTGTTCAGGTTCATTGCCGTGATGTCCTTCCACGGCTGATCCGCGCGGATGTTGATGTGGTAGTTGTGCGGCTGATACCCGCGCGAGCCCTCGCCCCGGTTGCGCACGCCGGTCAGGTAGCGGATGTCCGTCCCGGTTCCATCCACGCTGATGAACGTCGCGTTCATCTTCGCGTTGCTGTAGTCGGCGCTATGGCCGTTGTCCATCTGGTCGAGCCATGCCGCAAGCTCCGCGGCCGGGATGATCAGCCGATAGGTCGGCTCCGTTCCTTCATAGGCGGTTTCATCCACCTGGTAGAGCAGGTTCGCCCCCTGCGTCCCCAGGTCGTCCGTCGGGGCGGGCCAGGTTCTCGCTTGGCCGCCGGCATCCGTCGCCTCGACGTAGAACTCCACGATCATCCCGTTGTCCTGCGGGGGCAACGTGCCCCCATACACGCCGTCTCGCGCGATGCCGTCGCCGTGCAGGCCGTCATCGTACATGCCGACGGCCTGCCAGTCCGTCTGGCCATCCAGCCGGTAATGCACCCTGACCGTCGCGTTGGCGCCCAGTTCATCGAGCACCTTCGCCGTGACCGTAACCGTATCCGCCGGGCCGGGAATGGCTGGCGCGTGCGTCACATCCAGGATGAAGGGCGATACATCAGCCCTGGCCACTGAGTTGACGCCCCCCGGCGTGCCCATGTCGGGTGAACTCGCCAGCCAGTTCTGCCCGAAGTTGTTGTCCATCGATCGGTTGACCAGTTCCAGCGATTTGCGCCCCGCATCCGCCCCGCTGACCCATTCCCAGCTCTTGATGCCGCTCGGGTAGGTGGGGTCCGACAGCTTTCGCCGGAGCGCCCAGTCTCCCTCATCGCTGTGGTTGACGTAGTCCACCCGCCGGCCGAGGTTGTCCTCCAGCTCGATCGCCTCGCCCGAGTTGCTGAGCCGCCCCCATCCCGCAATCAACTCCGGCACCAGGAGCAGGTCTGGACTGCTCGTCGAACTGTTCATCGAATGGATCGCCAGAATATTCTGGCCCACCTGAAGCAGCGGCAGATGCTCCGACAGATCGATGTCTTCCCATGCCTTGGCCTGCGCATCCGGCCGATCCACCACCGATTTCGAATCCCACGCCGGATTGGCCGGGGCGCCCCGCCGCGCCACTTCCACGCCGTTCAGATACGCAACAAAGCCGTCCTCATACTTCATCCGCAGCGTTAAACCACCCCATTCGGCGAGTCCGTCGATCTGGAACGGCACGCGGGCATATACGGACGCGTTCTTGTCCAACATGTCGGCCTTGACATCCAGCCCGATCAGGCTTTCGTAGCCGGTTCCATCCTCAAAGCCGATCCCCGTCGTGCCTTCCGTCCAGCCTGTATGGTCGAACCCCGCCGCCGTCCAGTCGAGGTCCAGGTCGCCATCCGTCGGCACCTGCGCAAAAGCCTGCGCCTGCGGACCCACCAGCACCGATCCGCCCAGTACCTTCGCATCGGCGAGCTGCCCGAAGGTCGGCGTGTACGTCGCCCGGAACCGCTCAGCGCTGTCGTTGCCCGCGACCACCAGGTATTCCCCCGGCTGGATCGTTACATCGGGAAACACGAAATCGACGCCCTGCGTGAACCTCCAATCCCTCAGGTTCACCGCCGAAGGCCCGCTGTTGTACAGCTCGATGAACTCCTCCCGGATGTCCTCCGCGATGTAGCCCGTCGTGCCCGGATCGCCATTGCCCGGGTGATACATGACCTCGTTGATCATCACGGAAAGTAGCTGTCGGCGCTCCAGCGCTTCGGCAACGGGCTTCGCCCCTCCATATCGCGGCAGCGCCTTCGCCGCGGCCTGGAACAGCAGCCGGCTGGCACGACCACGCGCGTACGACCCGCGCACCCTTACCGATTCAGACCTGCTGCGGCCCATATACTGCCTCCCGGGTCATGTGCGGATACCCTACGGTCACGCCAGATCAAACAGACAAGTCCCTCGCCTGACAGCAACAACGCGGGAATACGGATTAGCTCACGCCCTGCTCTGTAAACGGTGGCCGACTCGCGCTCGATGCACAATCCGGCCCCCAGTGCGGCGTTTGACCGCTGCACCGCATTTCAGCGTACCACGTCGATCAACTCCTGCAAGCAAATTCTTGTGTACGAGTGAAACACGGCAGAATGCGTAAGATCGGCCGTCTTTCTCGATCATAATGACAGCAAGGTGGCCTATTCGGATCGGCTTGTCGGTGGCGTGGCCGGCAAATCATCAGCCAAAATGGCATTCAACTCGTCGGCCGTCCATGCCTTCGTGCGGTTCCGCGTCGCGGCGCGCGTCGCAGCCACGGATTCGGGGCTGATCGGCTCCGCGCGGTTCCCCCAGGCCGCATTGGTGCGAATGAACGTCAGGACGGCCGCCAACTGCTGGTCGTTGTAGCTGGCGAACGACGGCATCACGCTGTTGTAAGTCTCGCCATTCACAGCAATTGGACCCTGAAGACCGTGCAGCACGATGCGCTTCACCCTGGCGGGATTACCGACCACCCAATCCGAACCCGCCAGGGGCGGAATCGCGCCGGGGATCCCCTGGCCGTTGCCCTGGTGGCACGAGCGGCAACTGAAGAACAGCCGCCCGCCCATCGTTGCGGCGTCTGGCGGGGCGCCGCTGGCCGTGAACCGCGACGGCGGGTTCTCATCCAGGGTCAGACCTTGAAAACCGCCGCTGTATGTCGCCAGATACCACCCACCCCAGAACAGCAGTGCTGCGCACGCCCAGATCATCCACAGGGGCATCGGTTCATGCCCATCCCGCGGCTCCATCTTCTCCCGCATGATCGGCGCATGCATACCCGCAACGTCAATGCGCTCGTCCTGGCGGGAATTCTGCTCCGGTGCCTCGCTCACGGCTTGGTCCCTTCCAGATCATACGTCCGGTCCAGGCTTATCAGATAAGCCGCGAGCGCCTTGGCCCGCGACGTTGGCACCACCTCGAAGCCCGCCGGCGGCCGGCCGTCTTTGGCCGTCCAGCGCGAGTCGAACTCCAGGGCATCCGGCGATGGCCCACCTTCGATCTTCCGCACGGCATACAGATGCCGATACGGGCTCATGATGGAGAACCGTTTCAGCCTCTGCGGGTTATACAGGTGAATGTGGTGCCACTTCTCGTCGGGCAGCCGCACGCCGACGTTCGTCAGGTCCGGCCCGGTCCGCATCGTGCCCAGGAGCACTGGCGAATCGTGGACATAGTCCTGCGGGTGGCTGCGACGGGGACCCATATCCCGCTGGATGTCCGAAAGGTACGTTCCTCCGCGCACCTGCTGCGTATGGCAATACACGCAGCCCTCGGCCATATAGACCTGCCGGCCCTGCCATTCCAGTTCCGTGTATGGGCGGGGATTGGCCATGGGCTTCAGATCCGCCAGTTGAGCGGCCGGCGCGAACACCAGCCCCAGCCAGGCGCTGGCGAAGGTCAGGAACACCCCCAGGAACAGCAGGATTCCTTTGTTCATGGCTGCTCCCGCGCTGAACCGCCGGCCACTGCCCCCAGAAGCACCGGGCCGACCCTTGTGGCCTTCCGTCCAAGCACATTTCGCCACAGAAGTATCCCGAACACCACGTGCCCCACGGTCATCAGCACGCCGCTGGCGGATCTGGCCCAGAGCCAGGGAATGGTGTCCTGAATGATCGTGTCAAACGGCACCGTCGCGCTCTTCGGCTGCATTCCGGCGAAGAACAGCCGTGTCCCTTCCCACAGGCCGTGGTCCGCCAGCAGCTTGTTGTAGGATGCCGACGCCATGTTCATCTCCAGCCCCTGGATCAAACCGCCCACGGTCAGAAGCAGGAACATCAGCAAGATGCCGATCGCCGAGGTCCAGAAATGCACGCGGATCAGCCTTGCCGAGGCCCATTCGCGGCCGGTCAGCCGCGGCACGATGTAATACATGCTGCCGAAAAGCACCATGGTGTAAAAGCCGTACATCCCCAGGTGCGCGTGGGCCACCGTGTGATGCGTGAAATGCGTCGGCTCGTTGAAGATGCGGACGGACAGCAGCGATCCCTGGAAGCTGACCACCGTGTACGCCATCGCGCCGAAAACGATGAAACGCAGGGTGGGACTGTATCGCAGAGCACCGAAATGGCCCTTCATGGTCATGTGGTGGTTCAGCGCGGTGGTGCCCACGGGGATAAACATCATCATGCTGCTCACCGCCGAGACCGTCACCAGCCAGGCCGGCACCGGCCCACCCACCAGGTGATGCGCCCCCGCCCAGTTGTAGAACAACGCCAACGACCAGAACCCGATGATCGACAGGTGATAGCTGTACACCGGCCGGCCGATCACCTTCGGGATCAGGTAGTAAATCGCCGCCAAACCGATCGGCGTGAAGAACGTTCCGAGGACGTTGTGGCCAAACCACCAGTGGATCGACTCCTGCGCCACCCCTTTCACCGCCGCGGGCGAGAGGATCAGGATCTGCGCGGTGGCATAGATCCACGGAAACCAGAAGACCGCCGCGAACAGGTACCATTGGGATACATAAACATGTCCCTCCCGCCGCCGCGCGAATGTCAGAATCGTCCAGATGCCGAACAGCGCAAATGCGATGAACAACGGAAACGAGACGAACTGCGGATATTCCAGCCACTCGACGCTGTTGCCGTGCCCCGCGAGAATCGCCACGGCGCCGAGCAGCACGCCGATGTTCCAGATGATCGTCGCGAGCACCAGAATGCCTGGCCGCTGAAGCGGCACCCGGCACAGCCGGCACATCAGCCACAGCATCACGCCCAGCCCCGCCATCGCCGACCATCCATAGCTGACCACTGTCAGGTGCGCCGGCCGAACCCGTCCAAAGGTCATCCACGCGACGCCGGTCGCATGAGTTGGGCTGTGCAGCTTGACCGAAGCCAGCATCGCCAGCACCGTTCCCACCAGCAGCCACAGCACGCTGCTTGCGAACAGCAGCAGCACCGGCGCGCGGCAGGACCGGTCGATCTCGCGCCGCTGCTCGAACAGCCGCAGATCCTCCCGGGCCCGGTCCAGGCCTTGCGGGACATCAACCGTCGGATCGGGGTATATAGGCACGCTGCTCATCGCTGCTGTTCGCCCGGGAAAGAATCGGTCATCCTCCCGACAGGCTCATCGGCGTCGAAAATCGACTCGGCGGAGTGCCCGGGATTACTGAGTTGTCCCGTGCGCATCGCCCACGCCAGCGCCAACACTGTTGATGCTCCAAATGCCGCCAGCAGCCCGAAGACGAGGATGTATCCGATCAGACTCAAGTTGCTCCAACTCGCTGCCCTGAACGAAAGTATAGTGCCCCGAGGCTCGCAAGTGCAGATCGGGAGAGTTGCTCCGAGCCCGTTCGCTTCTAAACTGTCCGCCCATGGTGCGGATTGAGCCGCTGCCCGCCGACCAGCTTCCTCGCCATTCGCCCGACCGGGCGGATGAGTTCTGTTGCGCCACGCTTGACAGCGCACCGGCCGAGCAGGCGAACCCCTGGTCCCGGTGGTCCTATCGGCCAGGTCCGGCCAAGTTACACCTTCACTGCGACGGTCGAACGCATCAGACGCAATTGCGCTCGGCCATAGGGATCGAACGAACGTGGGATAATCCGCTCCAGGTTCTTGAATGGCTGGGCGCGCAGGCGATGCTTGCCCCGAGACCCGGCCCACCCTTCAAGACCGGCTGGATCGGTTACCTCAGCTACGACCTCGGCCGGCTGTTCGAGGCAATTCCAGCTACCAGCGTCGACGATCTGAACCTGCCGCTCTTCGAGTTCACATGGCATGATCAGGTGATCGCCATCGATCATGCCATCGGCAGAGCGTTCGACATTTCGTGCGTCGCGGACGATATGCCGGCGTTGCCCATCGCATTTCCAAGGGAATACACGACCGGAAGCGGCCAACTGGAATCCGATTTCTCCCGTTCCGCCTACGAGCGGGCGGTCAGCCGGGCGATCGAGTACATCGCGGCCGGAGACATATTCCAGGTGAATCTTTCTCAGCGCTTCACCGCTCCGCTGCCCGATCGCCCCGGCGCCATCTACGACCGGTTGCTCGCCAGCTATCCGGCCTGGTTCGGCGCTTATCTCGACTTCGGCGATCATGCGCTGCTGTGCAACTCGCCCGAGCTGTTTCTTCGGATTACACCCTCGACCGGCAGCAGTCGCCGGATCATCACCCGTCCCATCAAGGGCACGCGGCCCCGCGGCCCCGGCATGGATCGCGAGTTGAAGGATGCGATCAAGGACCAGGCCGAGCTCAACATGATCGTTGATCTGGAGCGCAACGACCTTGGTCGAATCTGCCGGACTGGCTCGGTCAGTGTCTCAAGGTCGCGTGAAATCGAGGCACATCCAAGCGTCTATCACGGTGTCGCACAGGTTGAGGGCGATCTGGCCCCCGGGGTCGGATTGGTCGAGGTCCTTCGCGCCGCTTTTCCGGGCGGCAGCATCACTGGCGCCCCGAAGATCCGCGCCATGCAGATCATCGATGAACTGGAACGCCACCGCCGCGGCCCCTACTGCGGCGCGATCGGTTTTCTGTCGGCTGACGGCAACATTGACCTCAATATCGCCATCCGCACCATGATCGCGACCCAGAACCGTGTACACATCCCGGTGGGAGGCGGCATTGTCGCCGATTCGGCGCCGGCCGACGAATACCAGGAGACGCTGGTCAAGGCCCGGGCCATGTTGTCCGCGCTGGGATATGCCCCGCCCCGCCTGTAACCCGCCCCCGCCGGCCACCGATCCCGGCATCTTCAGTTTAACGGCACACCGCTTTTGAATTTTCGACGCCCGCGCTGTATGGTGACTTTCCCGGGCAGAACTTGGGCGGGACCGTCCGACTTGCGACACAGTCAATAGCGTGGGATTTGCCGTGAAAACGTTCGTCATCATTATCGTGGCCGTGGGCGCTACTCTCGGAATGACCGGCGCCGGATGGTGGTACATGCGCAAATCGGGCAACAGCGATGATGCCACGGCGGTGCGCGTCGAGCCGGCCATTCGCGGCCAACTCGTCGAGGTTGTCAGCGCCCCAGGGCAGGTCCAGCCCCGCAACAAAGTCTCCATCAGCGCTCGCGTTTCGGCGCGCATCGCCAGACTTCCCTTTGACGAAGGCGACCAGGTCACCAAGGGCAATCCCAGCGCCGACCCTCCGGTTCCACCATCCGTTCTGGTCGAGTTGGATGCCAAGGAACTGGAGGCCGCGCTGCGGTCCGTGAAGGCCAGGCGCTCGGCCGAGGCCGCTCAGATCGAAGTTGCCACCGCCCGCCTCGCCGGGCAGGAGGCTCAACTCGACGCCGCCCGCGCTTCGCTGGTCGATGCCGAACGCGAACTGAAGCGACTTCAGGCCCTTCTGGCCACCCAAGACGTCAGCCAGGCTGATGTGGATCAGGCCGACACCAAGGCCAGGAGCCTGCGGGCCCAGCTTTCCGCCGCGGAGGAGAATCTCCGGGCCGACCGCGCCAACCTCATCGTCATGAAGTACAACCTGGAGGCCGCCGAGGCCGAAATCCTCCGCGCCACCGACGCCCTCAGCTACACCACGATCACGTCGCCGATCAACGGCCTTGTCACGCGCATGAACGCCAAGGAAGGCGAACTGGTCGTCACCGGCACGATGAACAACGCCGGCACCGTCATCATGGAGGTGGCCGACCTCTCGGAGATGCTCGTCCTGGCCCGTGTCGATGAGAGTTCCATCGCCAACGTGGAGGCCGGCCAGAAGGCCAGGGTCTACATCCAAGCCTATCCCGACGACGTGTTCGAGGGCATCGTCGAACTGGTGGGGCTGGCCCACACCGAAGACCGCGACGGAACCCGCTATTTCAAGACCGAGGTCCTGATCAAGGAACCCGCCAAGCGGCTCTATTCCGGCCTGAACGCCGACGTGGAGATCCTCACCACCCACCACAGTGACGCCATCAAGGTGCCCAGCCAGTCCGTCCTGGCCAGGCCCGTCGATGATCTGCCCCCCGATATCCGCAACAGCCCCGAACTCGACCGCAACAAGACCATGGCCACAGTGGTCTACCGCATGGTCGACGGCAAAGCCGTCGTCACCCCCGTCCGGATCGGTCCCAGCGACATGACACACACCATCATCCGCTCGGGGCTCGCCGAAAACGACCCGGTCATCACCGGACCCTACAAGGCCCTGGAATCCCTCAAGCACGACCAGAAGGTCAAGGATATCAGCGTCGCCCCGGCCGCCCAGCCGACGACCCAACCCGCCACGCAGCCCGCCTCGTGAGGGCGCGTGCAGATGCTGCCCAGCTTATGCTGATCCGACTCCGCAACATCACGAAGCTCTACACGGTTGGCGTCGAGCGCATCCACGCGCTGGCCGGCGTTGACCTCGATATCGGCCCTAACGAATACGTGGCGATCATGGGCACCTCGGGCTCCGGCAAGAGCACGCTCATGAACATCCTTGGCTGCCTCGACCGCCCCACCGGCGGCACATATGAACTTGAAGGGAAGCTGACCACCCGCATGGGCGCCGGCGTACTGGCCCGCGTCCGCAATGAGCGCATCGGCTTCGTCTTCCAGTCGTTCGAGCTCATGCCCCGCCTCAGCGCCTTGAAGAACGTTGAGCTGCCCCTGATTTACTCCCGCGACGGCTGGTGGAACCGCCGCGCCCGTGCCCGGCAGGCTCTGAAAACCGTCGGGCTCACCGACCGCATGAAGCACCGCCCCAACCAGCTATCGGGCGGCCAGAAACAGCGCGTCGCCATCGCCCGCGCCCTGGTCGCCAAACCCGCGATCCTCCTGGCCGACGAACCCACCGGAAACCTCGACTCCGCAACCAGCGAGGAAATCCTCGCCCTGTTCGGCCAGCTTTATGCCGCCGGCCAAACCATCATCATGGTCACCCACGAACCCGACGTCGCCCGGCATGCGCGCCGCATTATCCGCATGAAAGACGGCAAGATCGTCTCCGACACTGCCGTTGAGCACGCAAACCTCGTCCCATCCGCGCCGTTGGCCGGTTCCTGATCGGAGAGCGCATGGTCCTGCTGCGACTGCCATTCCTGCTGATCGTACTGGTCTACCAGAGCATCTTCCTGGCGTTCAGCCAGATCTGGGCCAACAAGGTCCGCTCCATCCTCACGACCGTCGGCATCGTCATCGGAATCGCCTCGGTCACTGCCGTCGTCGCCGCACTGACCGGGCTGAAAACCAACATTCTCTCGGAATTCGAGAGCATCGGCGGTGCCGAGTCCTTCATCTTCCCGCGCATGCCCGATCGTGGCCGGGCCCGAAACATCCAGTGGCAGTCGCTGCGCTTTCGCGAGGATCAGTTCGAGAACATCCTCCAGCATTGCCCCTCCGTCGAACGCATCACCAAGCTCATGAACGTCTGGCGGCCAGTCTCCCGGGGCCATAAGACCGATGAGAACGTCCGAATCACCGGCATCGACCCCGACTGGCACAGCATCGAGAATCGCTCCGTCATCCTCGGCAGGCCCTTCTCTCACGTCGACATGGCCCAGGGCAAGCCCGTCTGCCTCATCAATGCCAAAGTCCAGGAGAAACTCGACCTCGACCGTGACTGCATCGGCCAGTCCGTCTTTGTCGGCCAGCAGCGATTCATGATCGTCGGCATGGTGGAGAAGCGCAGCGAATCCTCAATGTTCGGCGACAACCAGGAGGGTTTGGAGGTGCTGATCCCCTTCTCCGCCGCGCGAAAAATGGTCCCCCGCGGCGGCTTCTTCTGCATCGCCACCAGCCGATCGCCGGATGTCTCCGAAGACGCCCGCGCCGAGATCATGTTTTTTCTGCGCAAATCGCGCCGGCTGACCCCCACGGACCCCAACAACTTCGAAGTCGAGGCCATTGACAAGTACATCGACCAGTTTAAGAAGATCGCCAACGGCATCACGCTCGCCGCGGCGGGCGTCGTCGGCATCTCCCTGCTCGTCGGCGGCGTCGGCATCATGAACATCATGCTCGTCTCCGTCTCGGAGCGCACCCGCGAGATCGGCCTGCGCAAGGCCGTCGGCGCCCGTCCCGGCGCGATCCTCCTCCAGTTTCTCATCGAGGCGATCATCCTCTGCATGTTCGGGGGCGTGATCGGCGTGGCCGCCGGCCAAGGCCTGACCTCACTCATGAAGGGCCTGCCCGACGCTTTCCTGGACAAGGCCTATATCCCCGCCTGGGCGGTGGGACTTTCCTTCGGCTTCGCCGCCGCGGTCGGCTTGATTTTCGGCATATTCCCCGCCGTCAAAGCCGCCCGCCTCGACCCCATCGATGCCCTTCGCCACGAATAGGAACTCCTATGAAACTGCGACAATTCTGGATGCTCGCCGCTTCTCTTGGGCTGTTCGCCTGCTCGCGTGACTATGGGACCGGTGGCACCGGAGAAATCGTGGTCCCTCCGGAGCGGCTGCGCGTGGTCGATGCCACCCCCATGGCCCGTATCGCCGAGACCCCGCCCACCCCGCCTTCCACAGCCCCGACGACCGTGCCCACCACCCTTCCGGCGGCCCGTCCCGCTCCGCTCATCGAACTGACGATCGAAGAAGTCCGCCAACTCGCCCTGCAGCACAACCTCGACCTTCGCGTTGAGCTGCTCAACCCGACCATCGCCCGCCAGTCGGTCACCGAGGAGGAGGCCGCATTCGAATCTGTCTTCACCACCAGTATTGTCAACACCCAGACAGATTCCCCCACCGCCACCCGCCTCCAAGGCACCCAGGCCAAAGACCTCACCGTCACCCCAGGCATCCAGATTCCGCTCCGCACCGGCGGTGTTCTGCGCCTCGACGCGCCCGTCGATCGCCTCGAAACCAACAACGCCTTCTCCCTGCTGAACCCCGCGTATACCAGCGATCTGGCCGCCTCCATCAGCCACCCCCTGCTCCGAAACGCCGGCATTGACGTCAATGCCCACCGCATCCGGGTTGCGTTCTACCATGCCCAGCAGACGGAGGCTCGCACCAAGTTGGAGGTCACCCGCGTCTTGGCCAATGCCGATCGCGCCTACTGGCGCCTCGATGCCGCGCGCCGGCTGTTCGAGGTTCGCAAGACCGAGTATAACCTGGCCGTCGCTCAGCTTGAACGCTCCCGCCGTGTCGTCGCCCAGGGCAAGGCCGCCGAAGTCGACGTCCTTCGCGCTGAGTCCGCTGTCGCCGACCGCATCGAAGCCGTCATCACCGCCGAGAATCAGGTCCGCGATCGACAGCGCGAGCTGAAGCGCATCCTCAACAAGCCCGGCCTGGAGATGGATAACCCAACCATCATCGTCCCTGTCTCCCGCCCGAACCCGCTCTATTACGAGCTGAATGCACAACGCCTAATGCAGGTCGCCCTCGATCAGCGCATGGAGATGCTCGAAACCGAGCTCCAGATGGCCGAGGAAACGGCCAATGTCCGTTTCGCGCGGAATCAGATGCTGCCGCTGGTCAATGTTGACTACACCTACGGCGTCAACGGGCTTGGTCCATCCCTTCAGGACGCCTTCGACATGACCGGCCATCGCGATTTCGAGGATCACCGCGTCGGATTACGCGTCGAGGTCCCCATCGGCAACGAAGCAGCCCGCAGCCGCCTTCGCGCCGCCTTGGCCCGCCGCATGCAGGCTCTGCGCACCCGCGATGCCCGCACCCAACTCATCCGCCACGAAGTCCTCATCGCCATCGATCAGATCGAGCTCAATTGGCAGCGCATCCTCGCCGCCCAGCGACGCGTCATCCTCGCCGCCCGCGTGCTCGATGCCGAAATCCGCCAGTACGCCCTGGGGCTTCGCACAAGCACCGACGTTTCGGATGCACAGGCCCGACTGGCCGATGCCCAGGCCGCCGAGATCGCTGCGATCACCGAATACCAGATTGCGCAGGTTGACATCGCCTTCGCGACCGGCACCCTGCTTGGAGCGTCCAAGGTCGTGTGGGAACCGGTCGCCATGCCCCGCAGACCCTGACCCAACGGTCGTCCGTCGGTACGAGCTGTCACGCGCCTCCCGTACCACGGAAATCTCGATGTGGGCTATTGACAGTTCACGTGAAGACAGCCATAATCTACGTCTGTTGGGTTCACCTATCCACGGCAGTGATGGCCGCGGTGCCTGAACCGCGGCGAGATGTATTCGCTGCCGCTTGAAGTGTCAATCAACCTTAATTTGTAAAGGTTGGCTCAAGCATCGGTTGGGAATTGTCCGAAAAAATTCTCTCCGAGGGTTTGACAACGGCGAGCGAAACGATAAGATTCGCCGCTCCCAAGTCGGAAAGACTTGGACCTAAATGAAGTGGAAGACTGAGTTTATCTGAATCATTTGGGTGCTCTTTGACAAGTGAATAGTCGGCAAGCCGCGAGGGTGTGAGTCTGAGGAGCT
>CAZMXI010000001.1:67929-76880 GCA_964570205.1 uncultured Tepidisphaeraceae bacterium | reverse complement strand
ATGTAGTCCAGCAGGGCGTCGCGAAGTCGCGTCTGGAACGCGTCGGCGGCTTCCTTCTTCTTCCCGGCGGTGCTGGCGTCCAGCACGACCTTCCGGGCCGCGAGGAATTCCTTGCGGCTTTCCAGCGTGGCCTCAAGCAATTGCCTGGCTTTGGGGTCGGTGATCTTCTGCTCGTATTCCTTGTAGACGCCAGCGATGGCTGTGCTGTCTTCCATGATCAAGGTATTCCAGCGTTCCATGTCCGCCGGCGTCTCGGCGAACACGTGTTGTGCGATGCGCCCGTAGTTCTGACGCACCAGCATGGAGATGTTGCCGCTCAGAGCGGCGGCCGGCACGTACTGTCCGGTCATGATCTGGAGGTCGTTAGCGGCCCCGGCAAGCCGCAGGTAGGTGAACGCACCCAGCGCTGCGGTGATGCCGATCGCGATGAAGAAGCCCAGTGTGATGCGTTTGCCAATCGTGAGGTTCATAGCGTTCTCTTTCCGTTGCGTGAGGATGTCTCAGAATTCCGTTGGTTGCCAAAATCCGGCGCATCTGCTCCGCGCCGTCGTCGTGTATGGATCGAAGCGGTGGCCGGGATTGTCTAGAACCTCCCGCTTGGCCCGGTGATGGACCTTCCACTCTTCTTCAGTCACTCTGTGTTGAGCGGCGGTGCGGCACGTGGTGGAACCGCATACATTGCCGCTATTCCTGCGTGTCGCCGATGGCGCCCAGCAACTCGCCGCCGCCCAGCACCTTGTCGATATCCAGTAGAATCTTGACGTTGTCCCCGATCTTGCCCATGCCCAGGATGAAGTCGGTGTTGACCGAAGTCCCGAAGCTGGGGGCGTCTTCGATCTTCTCGCTGGCGATGTCCAGCACCTCGCTGACGCGATCTACGATGATGCCGGTGCTCAGCTTGCGGTCGCCGTGGCGGATCTCCACGACGATGATGCAGGTTTGGTCGGTCCGCTGCGCGGTCTCCATATCAAACTTGCTGCGCAGATCGACCACCGCGATGACCTGGCCGCGGAGGTTGATGACCCCTTTCACGTACGATGGGGTGCGGGGCACGGCCGTGATTTCCATGTATCCGATAATCTCGCGGACCTTGAGGATCTCCAGCCCGTATTCCTCCTTGCCCAGTGCGAAGGTCAGGTACTTTCCGCCCCGGGTGTCGGCCTTTCGGGCTGAGGTTTCGATCATGGTTGCAGTGCTCACAATGGGTCTCCTTCGGGCGGATTCCCGCCCCTTTGCGTTCATCTGTTGAGAGCCAGGTCAATCAGGCCCGGCACGTCCAGGATCATGCTGACGTTTCCATCGCCCAGGATCGCGCCGCCGGAGATGCCCGGCACCGATCCCAGCAGTTCGCCCAGCGACTTGATGACCACCTGCTGCTGTCCGAGCAACTCATCCACGAGAATCCCGCAACGGCGCTGATTGTCCTGCACGATCACGACAATCGCCGCGGTCGGGTCCTCGGCCAGCGGCCGGACGTTGAACAGCCGATGCAGCCGGACCAGCGGCAGCAGTTCGCCGCGCATCATGCACATCTCGCCCCGTCCCTGGACTGTCGCAATCTGCGCCGCCGTCGGCCGCAGGCTCTGCTCAATACTGGTCAGTGGCAGGATGTAGCGATGGGTGCCGACTTTAACCACCAGGCCGTCAATCACCGCCAGCGTCAACGGCAGGCAGATCGTGAAGGTGGAGCCGACGCCTGGGGTAGAGGCGATTTCAATGCGTCCTCGCAAAGCCTCTATGTTCCGCCTGACCACGTCCATTCCGACGCCCCGCCCGGAGATGTCAGTCACTTTCTCCGCCGTCGAGAGCCCCGCATGGAAGATCAGACGATAGACTTCCTGGTCGGTCAGGGTCTGGTCCTCGCGAACCAACCCGGCGTCCACGGCCTTCCGGAAGATCCTATCCCGGTTCAGGCCTTTGCCATCGTCTCGGATCTCGATAACGATATTGCCGGCCTGGTGGTGCGCTCGAAGCTCCACGCGGCCGGATGCCGGCTTGCCTGCCTGGGTGCGCTCTTCGGGACTCTCGATGCCGTGGTCCACGGAATTGCGCACCATGTGCACCAGCGGATCGCCGATCGCCTCGACCACATTGCGGTCGAGCTCCGTCTCGCCGCCGATGCTCACGAACTCCACCTGCTTCATGGCCTTCCGCGACAGGTCTCGCACAAGCCGGGCCATTTTCTGAAACACGCCCTGGATCGGCACCATCCTCATCGACATCGACAGTTCCTGGAGTGATCGCGTGATCTTCCCCAGGTGCGAAACGTCGCGAGCCAGACGCAGGTCGCCTCCAAGGTGCTGGCCGACATCCTGTCGGACCATCGATTCGGCGATCACCAGTTCGCCGACCATGTTGATCAGGTTGTCCAGGCGATCCGTCGCCACTTTCACGGTGGCATCAGTCGTTGACGGACCCGTTGGAGTCGCCATGGCCGCTGCCGGCCTGGCCTCCACCGTTGTCGTCGGCGCTGGTTCGCGGTGCGCCTGTTGGACTGAAGCGCTGTCTGCGCACACCCGCAGACGGATCAGCAGATCCGGCAGTTCGTCTATCGTTGCGATCGGCCTGCCCTGCCCCACCGCCTGGCCCAGGTCGGCAACCAGCATCTTCATCCGGTCGATGGCCTCCAGAACCAGATCAATCGCCGCTCCGCTGAGTTTCAGTTCCCCTTTGCGGGCCTTGTCAAGCATGCTCTCGGCCGCATGGGCCAGGGAACCGATCTGGCGAAGATTCAGGAAGCCCGCCACGCCTTTGATCGTGTGGAAGCCTCGGAAAATGGCGTTGACGGCTTCCGAATCCTCCGGATGCTCCTCAAGCTTCAGAACCTGCGCTTCGGCCGACTCGATGTGTCCGTTCGCCTCAGTAATGAACTCCAGTACGAGCGGGACATCATCCGCTCCCAGCGTTGGCTCGGCGTCGATGGAGGCTGGCGCCGGTTCGGAGGTAGGCGCTTCTGGCGTCGATGTCACGGTCGGCGCCGGCAATGGCACGTCCGCTCGCGATGCGGGATCCAAGACCTGCTGGATCTCCGTCACCATCGCTTCGATCTGTCGCAATGAGGCCTCATCGTCCTCAACTTCATGCAGAATAATGCTTTCCAACACATGCCCGGCTTGCCTGGCGCGCGTCCGCACGGCGTCCGACGCCGCATCGCTTTGTTTCTCGCCCGCCTGTCGCTCCAGATCCTGAAATAGCGTATGAAGCGCTGCAAGGCCTGACAGGTCGTCAGCGTCCGCGCTGGCGGTCGCGGCAGCAAGGCGTTCGGTCAGTGTGTTCAGGTCGGCCATGACGGATTCCCTGTTCCTGTCAGCCCGGAGCATGTGGGGTGGCTCCGGCGCGCACCATCTCCATTGCACACCATGAAGTCCGTTCAGCAGCATCGCGCTTCAGGAGATGCACCAGTGTATTCGGTGCTCTGGTCTCTTAGTTCGGTGAAGTCGGGCCCCCCGATGACTGGGGTTTGCTCTAGTTTTGTCCGCCCTTTGCGAATGAACCCCCCGATACCACGCGAAAAAAGGCCTGGCAGGCTACCCTGCCAGGCCCGATCTGCGATTCAAGGCCGATTTCATCGGCGGCTATTCGGCCTAAATCAACTCGGTCTCTCCCGGGATCGGCACCGCCGGGACCTCAACGGCTCCGAATTCCAGATTCTTGGGCATCAGGTCCAGCTTCGAGCCGTTCATCACCCACCGGTACTGGATTTCTCGCCCGGTGTAGCAGCACATCCGGCCGAGAATCGCCGTCAGCGTGCTTTCCGCGACGTTCTTGCCTTCGTTGATGCGCTTGCCGGTCCGGATCGCCTGGATCAGGTTCGTGTGCTCCTGCACATATGGATTGACGTTCTTGTTGCTGCGGAACGGGTTCTCGCCCCAAATCTCGCTGGCGCAGTTGCTGCGCCCCTTGGTGCCGACCGCCCATTCGGAGACCCGGCTGGGGCACTTGGCCATCTGCCGGCACATGCTGGTCACCTTGACCCCGTTGGGCCACTCATATTCAACGGCAAAATGATCATAGATGTGCCCGGCCTCGGGCTGCGTCCGCTGCTGCCGGCCACCCAGGCCGATGGCCTTCACCGGCGGACCCTTGAACAGCCAGTTCATAACGTCGAGGTTGTGGACATGCTGCTCGACGATGTGGTCGCCGCTCAGCCAGGTGAAATAGTTCCAGTTGCGGAGCTGCCACTCCATGTCCGACCATTCGGGCTTCTTCTTCACCAGAGGATAGTAATCGTAGTCGCCGATCCAATACGCGGCCGCCGACGTGATATCTCCGATGGCGCCCTCGTGGATCTTGGCAATGGTCTCCTGGTAAGCGGGATGGTGGCGGCGCTGAGTGCCGGCCACGACATTCAATTTCTTCTGATCGGCCAGTTCCGCCGCCGCCAGCACCTTGCGGATGCCCACCGGGTCAACGCCCACGGGCTTCTCCATGAACACGTGCTTGCCGGCCTCGATGGCGGCCGAGAACTGCGCCGGCCTGAAGCCCGGCGGCGTGCAGATCAGCACCACATCGACGGGGCCGGCCACGAGCTTCTGGTAGGCGTCGAATCCCCAGAAGGTCGTCTCGGGCGTGATCTTGGTCATCGGGCCGAACCGGCCATCCCTTTTCAGGCCTTCTCTTGCTCCCTCGGCGGCGGCTTGAAAAACGTCGGCGACGGCCGTTACTTCCAGTTCCGGCGCTGACTGCAGGGCATCGCGAATGGCGCCCGTCCCTCGTTTTCCACACCCCAACAGTCCCAGGCGCAGCTTGCCGGTGCCCTGGGCATAGACCGGCATAGTGGCCGCCGCTGCCAGAACGGCCGCAGCACCCTGCATCACCTGACGTCTCGAAATACCCTGATCCGCTTGTTGATTTGCGTTCGTCATTCGACAGGCTCCTCCGCCGACGCACCTGTGCACGCGGCGGGACGGCGCCGGCACCCCATCCCGCAGCCCGGCAATATCGCACTTGAGCCCGTCCGAGGCAAGCGGCTGCGTTCGCCGGGCAAGGGTCAATTGCGCAAATGCCCCAGTCGCCCCATAATCGCGACGCCGCAGGCGCTGATCCTCTCCATCGGCCGACCGCAAAAAGGGAAATTCCATTGATGACGAAATCTGACCGACATAGGATGTGGTCGCTGTCCCTACCCCTTTGGGAGAGAATATGAGCGTTCGTGTTGCTGCCATCGTCTTGTTCATCACGGGAAGCGTCTATGCCCAGTCAGCGACCAGGCCACCCAGGCAGCGACCGACGACCGCGCCCGCGACGGCCCTGCCCGCCAGGGCGGCCACGAGGCCTGTCGCGGTCCGCCCCCAGACCCAGCCGGTGGGTCCGATCGAGATCGGGCGGGCTGATCGCACCGGTGCCGCGCCTCAGCGCCTGGCCAGCCCCCCGGCCACCCAGCCCGCCGGCGCGCCCTCCGTCCGCGATCTCGTGGCTCGATGGCAAACACAGCGGCAGAGGGCCGGCGAGCAGATCAGCGTCGCCCACATCGACCTGAACGAACCCCTTATCGAGAAGCCAGCCGACTTCTCGATCTTGGGCGACACGCGGCCCACAGTCCAGGATACGCTCCGCCGGCTTCGCGAGGCCAGGCAGGATGATCAGGTGCAGCATGTACTGATTACGCTGGGATCGACGGACCTCAGCCTTGCCCAGGCGCAGGAAGTTCGAGATGCCCTGGCCGACCTTCGCAAGGCCGGCAAACGCAGTTTCGTCTACGCCGATTCGTTCGATACGGCCACATATATTGCCGCCAGTGCATCGAAGGACATCTGCATGCTCAGCGGCGGCGAGATCATGATCCCCGGCGTCGGCATGGAGGCGATGTTCTACAAGGGCCTCATGGACAAGGTTGGCGTCAAGGCCGACTACATCCAGATCGGCCAGTACAAAGGCGCTGACGAGCAGTACACGCGCAGCGAGCCGAGCGCGGAGATGCGGGGGGAGATGAAGAAGCTCGTGGATGCCCTGTACGAGCAGATCGTGGATGGCATCAGCTATCACCGGAACCTCCCCCGCAGCGATGCCGAGCACCTCATCGGCAATGTCATGATCCCTGCCCGCCAGGCCAAGCAGAAGGGCCTGGTGGACCACCTGGTCGATCAGGATGGCCTGCGCGACCTGATGAAAAAGGAACTGGGCAAGGAGGTGGCCCTGCTCCACCATTATGGCACGCCCGAACGCGAGCCAGTGGATTTCTCGAACCCGTTCGCGCTGTTCACCGCATTGGCCAAGAAGCCTCCCGAGCCCTCGGGTCCGGCCATCGCCATCATCTATGTGGATGGAGTGATCATCGATGGCGAGGGCGGCGAGAGCATGTTCGGCGGCAGCATCGCCGGCTCGGATGACCTGCGCAAGGCGTTTCGCATCGCCTCGCGCGATCCGGAGGTCAAGGCCATCGTCCTGCGGATCGATTCCCCCGGCGGCAGCGCTTCGGCCAGCGAGGTGATCTGGCAGGCCGCCCGCCGCGCCGCCAGGGAAAAGCCGCTGATCGTCAGCATCGGCGGAATGGCCGCCAGCGGCGGGTACTACATCGCATGTGCCGGCGAGCATATTTTCGCCGACCCTTCGGCCATCGTCGGCTCCATCGGCGTGGTTGGCGGCAAGTTCGTCATGCAGGGGCTGTTCGAGAAGCTCGGAGTGCACACCGAGAGCTTTTTGCGCGGCGAGAACGCGGGGCTCTTCAGCTCGAGCCAGCCGTTCAGCGACAAGCAGCGCCGGATCATCACCAACTGGATGCAGCAGACTTACGATCAGTTTGTCGATCGCGTCATGACCACCCGGCGCAACCGCATCAAGGACATCGATGAGGTCGCCCATGGCCGCGTCTTCCTGGCCAAGCAGGCCAGGCAGCTTGGGATGGTCGACGAGCTCGGCGGTATCGAGCAGGCGCTGGCCCATGCCGCCGAAGAGGCGGATTTGAAGGGCGAGTACCGGATCAAGATCATCCCCCAGCCCAAGACGCTGGCCGACATGCTCATGGGCAACAACGATGCCGAAGCGCGGATGCCAACGCCCCAGATGAGCCTTGAAGGCCGACTGATGCTCCAGGTGTTGCCGGCCGACACACGCCGGCTGCTCGTGCAGCAGTTGCAGGTCCTGCAGCTCTTTCAGCGCCGGCCTGTGGCGCTGGTGGCGCCGTTTGTGATCAGCATCAAGTGAAGATGGTTGTGGCCCGGCCGGCAGAACGCTGGCTGGGCCGCCTTGGTCACGCCTCTTCCTCGACCAGTTCGGCCTCCACGACCGGTGCGGACTTCTCGAATGTGAATTCGTGCCGGGTGGGGTCGATGTCGACCAGGATGGTGTCTGATTCGGCAAAGTCGCCGCTGAGGATCTTCGTCGCGATCGGGTTCTCGATGCGCTGCTGGATCACGCGCTTCAGGGGGCGGGCGCCGAATTGCAGGTCGTAGCCTTCTTCGCCCAGCAGCTTCTTCGCGCGGTCGCTCACTCGCAGCTTCAGGTTTCGCCCCGCCAGGCGCTTGGCCAGCAGGTCGAGCTGGATGCCCACGATCCGCTGGATCTGCTCGCGCTTGAGGGGGTGGAAAAGGATGATCTCGTCGATGCGGTTGAGGAACTCGGGGCGGAAGTACTGCTTGAGCAGGTCCTTGATCTTCGCCTCGACCTCCCACTCGGGGGCTTCCTGGCTGGCCACCCGCTGGATGTCGGCCGAGCCGATGTTGCTGGTCATGACGATGACGGCGTTCTTAAAATCCACCGTGCGGCCCTGGCCGTCGGTCAGCCGGCCGTCGTCCAGCACCTGGAGCAGCACGTTGAACACATCGCGGTGGGCCTTCTCGACCTCGTCGAAGAGGATGACGCTGTAGGGCTTGCGGCGCACCGCCTCGGTGAGCTGGCCGCCTTCTTCATAGCCGACATAGCCCGGCGGCGCGCCGATGAGGCGGGCGACGGAGTGCTGTTCCATGAACTCGCTCATGTCGATGCGGACCATGGCGTTTTCATCGTCGAACAGGAACTCGGCCAATGCCTTGCACAGCTCCGTCTTGCCGACGCCGGTGGGGCCGAGGAATAGGAACGAGCCGATCGGGCGATTGGGATCGCCAAGCCCAGCGCGGTTGCGGCGAACGGCGTTGGAGACGGCCTTCACCGCCTCATCCTGGCCCACCACGCGGCGGGCGAGGCGGTCTTCCATCTTCATGAGCTTCTCACGCTCGCCTTCAAGCATGCGGGTGACGGGTATGCCGGTCCAGCGGGAAACAACCGAGGCGATTTCATCGGGGGTGACTTCCTCCTTGACCAGCGCTTCGCCATCGGTGGCGAGCCGGTGGAGGTTGCCGGCCGCCTCATCGAGCTGGCGCTTGATGTCGCGAATCTCGCCATATTGGATGCGCGCGGCAACTTCCCAATTCCCCTGGCGCTGAGCCTGGTCCAGCTCGACCTGCTTGCGGTCCATCGCCTCCTGGAGCTCCTTGATCCGCCGCATTGCGCCGCGCTCGTTCTCCCAGCGCGCGGTAAGCCGGGCATCCTTCTCGCGCAGGTCGGCCAGTTCGCGCTCGGCCTTCTCAAGCTGCTGTTTGCTGGCCGGGTCCTTCTCGAGGCGCAACGCCTCGATCTCGATCTGAAGCTGCATGCTGCGGCGGCGGACTTCATCCAGCTCGGCCGGCATCGATTCGTTCTCGATGCGAAGTCGAGAGGCGGCTTCATCGACCAGGTCGATCGCCTTGTCGGGCAGGAACCGGTCCTGGATGTAGCGATCGGAGAGCACAGCCGCGGCGACGATGGCGCTGTCGGTGATGCGCACGCCATGGTGGGTCTCGTAGCGCTGCTTGAGGCCGCGGAGGATGGCGATGGTGTCCTCGACGCTCGGCTCTCCAACCAGGATCGGCTGGAACCGCCTTTCCAGCGCGGCATCCTTCTCGACATGCTTGTGGTACTCATCGAGCGTGGTGGCGCCGATGGTGCGCAGTTCGCCGCGCGCCAGCGCCGGCTTGAGCAGGTTGCCGGCATCGACT
>CAZMXI010000001.1:33222-67919 GCA_964570205.1 uncultured Tepidisphaeraceae bacterium | reverse complement strand
GGCCCGGCCAGCGCCGACGACGGTGTGCAACTCGTCGATGAACAGGATGACCTGGCCGTTGGATTCAGTGACTTCCTTGATGACGGCCTTAAGCCGATCCTCGAATTCGCCCCGATACTTCGCCCCGGCGATGAGCGCGCCCATGTCCAGGGCGATGACCTTCTTGTCCTTGAGCACGGCCGGCACATCGCCGTTGACGATGCGGATGGCCAAGCCCTCGACGATGGCGGTCTTGCCGACGCCGGGTTCGCCGATCAGTACCGGATTGTTCTTGGTGCGCCGGCTCAGGACCTGCATGGTGCGGCGGATTTCCTCATCGCGGCCGATCACCGGATCCAGCTTGCCCTGGCGGGCGAGTTCGACCAGATCGCGGCCATATCGCTGCAACGCCTGATACTTGGATTCCGGATCCTGGTCGGTGACGCGCTGGCCGCCTCGGATGTCCTTGAGGGCGGCCAGGATGGCATCATGATCCGCCGCAACCAGTGACAGCGCCTCTTTTGCCTCGCTCTTGACCTCCGCCAGGGCCAGCAGGAGGTGCTCGGTTGAGACGTACTCATCCTTCAGCCGGTCGGCTTCCTTCTGCGCCTGGCTGAACACATCCTGAATGCTCCGGGATGCGCCAAGCTGCGTGCCCGTCGCCTTGGGCAGGCGGTCCAATTCACTGGCGACAATCTGGGTCAGGCGCGGCAGAGCTGCGCCCACTTTATGCAGCAGCGGACCCACCACGCCCTCTTTCTCAGCCAACAGCCCGGCCAGCAGGTGCAAAGGCAGCAGTTCGCTGTGGTCGTGCTGCTGAGCCAGTTCCTGGGCGCGCTGTACCGCTTCCTGGGCCTTGATCGTGTATTTGTCGAAACGCATTTCAGCTCCTGATAGCGATCCGCATGTGGACAGCCATCGCCACCGCACAGCTATACGCAAATGCAGGGCCACAGGCACGCCTTAAGGTCCGGAATGTCGCGTGCCGTAACTGATGGAAAAGCCGTGGTTTATGGAGGCATCGCCTGCGTTGCCAAGCCGGCAAAACGATCGCCCGTCTGCCTTCTCGGCAGTTGCCTCCAGCGGACTGCAAGGATGGCAGCCGTTGTGACGGCGGCGCCATGCCCAGCCTGTTCAGCCTTGCTTGTGAGACTGACAGAATGGGCAGAAATGGGTGGATCGCCCGCCCATAACGAACCGTTCGATGCGGTTTCCGCATCGCTGGCAGGGGTTGCCTGCCTGGCCATATACCCGATGCAGGTTCTGGAATCGGCCGGACTGCCCATTGACGTCGACGTAGTCACGAAGCGTGCTGCCGCGGTGAAGAATCGCCCTGCGAAGCACCCGCTTGATCGCTCTGGCCAACCTGGTGGTCTGATACGGCCCTAACCGATTGGCGGGCGTGGCTGGATGTATGGCGGTCTCAAACAGCGCTTCGTCGGCGTAAATGTTGCCTATTCCGGCGATCAGCGCCTGGTCCAGCAGAGCGGTTTTCACCGCGCGCCGCGTGCGTGAGAGCGAAGCTGCAAACTCTGAGGCCCGCATATCGAGGGGCTCGGGTCCAAGCCGGTCGCGGGCGTCATCGTTTGTGCAGAGCCGGATTCCGCCGAACCGTCGGGGGTCGCGATATCGCAGTTGCAGGTGTGGACTGCCCGCCCGCTTTCCGGCGATGTCCACAATGAAGTGTGTATGCGGCCTCACGGGAGCGGTGGCTTCGTCGATGGTGAGTTGGCCGCTCATCCCGAGCTGTATCATCAGGATCGATTGGTCATCCAGTTGAATACAGATGCGCTTGCCGTGGCGATTCACGCCCTTGACGCGGCGGCCCTGAAGGCGTCGCGGGACATCGGGCGTCCCACAGCGGACGATGTCCGGCCGCAGGTGCGCGATGCCCCGCAGCGTCCGCGCGACCAGCGAAGGGCGTAATGTGCGGACGATCGTCTCAACTTCGGGCAGCTCGGGCATGAAACTTTTTATCCCAAGGCGCATCCTATGCTTGTGAAGCCCTTACGCGAAGCCGGATGCCGGCGGATGCAGCGCCTGGATCGACCGCCCCGGCCGGAACTTAGGATACAATGATACGCCAAATCCGCCCCCCGGGTGCGGCGGACGGCAGAACACGCAAGCGCCGACGGTTTGGCTGGGCGATGCGCCCTTCATGCCTCGGGGCCGATGCCAAGGAGTCGAAATCCATGGATTCGAAGATCGGGATCGTTGAGCCCCAGGCGACGGACCTGGCGGCTGAAGAACTGGCGGCCGTGGAGAAGCTCCAGCAGGCCTATCACAACATGAAGGCCGAGCTCGGCAAGGTGATCGTCGGACAGGAGGCGGTGATCGAGGAATTGCTGGTTGCGCTGTTCTGCAAGGGCCACGCGCTGCTGGTGGGCGTGCCGGGACTGGCCAAGACGCTGATGATTTCGACGCTGTCCCGGACGCTGGGGCTGAGCTTCAACCGTATCCAGTTCACACCCGACCTGATGCCTTCGGACATCACCGGCACTGAAGTGATCGAGGAGGACAAGGCGACTGGAGCCCGTTCGATGCGTTTCGTTCGCGGGCCGGTCTTCGCCAACGTGATCCTTGCCGACGAGATCAACCGCACGCCGCCCAAGACACAGGCTGCGCTGCTCGAGGCGATGCAGGAGCATCAGGTGACGGCGGGCGGCAAGCTACACCGCCTGCCGCAGCCGTTCTTTGTGCTGGCGACGCAGAACCCCATCGAGCAGGAAGGCACCTATCCGCTGCCCGAGGCCCAGCTCGACCGCTTCATGTTCAACATCTACGTCGGCTATCCCAGCGAGGAAGAGGAGTTCCAGATTGTCCGGCTGACGACCCAGAGCCGAAAGGTGGACCTCCAGCACGTCCTCAGTGGCGAGGAGGTGCTGGCGCTCCAGGAGATCGTCCGCAAGGTGCCCGTGGCCGACCACATCATCCGCTATGCCCTGCAATTCAGCCGATTGACGCGGCGGCACGAGGGCGACTGCCCCGACTTCGTCAATGAATACGTCGGCTGGGGCGCCGGCCCGCGGGCCAGCCAGTACCTGATTCTGGCCGGCAAGGCGCGGGCTCTGCTCAAAGGGCGGTATCACGTGAGCACGGAGGACATCCGCCAGGTGGCGTTGCCGGTGCTGCGACACCGCATTGTGACGAACTTCAACGCAGAGGCCGAGGGCATCAAGAGCGATCAGATCGTCAAGAAGCTGATCGAGTACATCCCCCGGCAGCAGTACGACGAAATGGATGCGAACCTGGCGCGGGTGATGAAGGACCAGCCGCCCGCGAAGACGGCGTGACGTGGGATCCGGCGGTGCGTGCCGAGAGGACGCCGGCCGGCATGTTTCGTTCCCCTTGGAAGCGAGTCGCCGGGATGGGTATAGATGTCCACGATTCCTCAAGAAGTTGATTATCGCAAGTACCTTGACCCCAAGATCCTGGCGCGTGTGGCGTCGCTCGATCTGCGGGCCAGGTTGATTGTCGAGGGCCTCATGACCGGCATGCACCGCTCGCCTTACCAGGGCGTGTCGGTGGAATTCGCGCAGCACCGGCCTTATGTGGCCGGCGACGACACACGCCACGTCGACTGGAAGGTCTTTGGCCGGTCTGACAAGATATACCTCAAGCAGTATCTGGAAGAGACCAACCTCCATTTGATCTGCGTGGTGGATGCCAGCGAGTCGATGGCCTATGGCTCGGTGGGCAGCGCGGACGTTCTCTGGAGCAAGTACGACCATGCCACGGCCATCGCGGCAGCGCTGTCGTATATGGCGATCCAGCAGCAGGATTCGGTGGGGCTGGCGATTTTCGACAATGAGCTCAAGCGGTACTTCAAGCCCAGCAACTCGCCGGGGCAGTGGAAGATCGTTACCCACGAGCTGTGCATTGTGCCGCGGCTGAAGAAGACGAACACCGGACGAATCCTTGATCAGCTTGCCGAAAAGCTGACGCATCGCAGCCTGATCGTGATCCTGTCGGACTTCTTTGACGACCTGGACGGCATCACGCAGGGCCTGCGGCACCTGCGCTACAAAAAACACGAGATGATGGCGTTCCAGGTGCTGGACCCGATGGAAATCGAGTTTCCGTTTGAGGATGTGACGCTCTTCAAGGGTCTGGAAGAGATGGGCGAACTGCTGACCGAGCCGCGGGCGCTGCGGGAAGGGTATCTGGCGCAACTGGCCGATGCCACCGAGCGGCTCAAGAAGCTCTGTCGCGGCATGCACATTGATTTTGTGCGGATGAATACATCTGAATCGCTGGATGTGACGCTCAGTGGCTTCCTGGCCACGCGCGCCGCCAGCATCAAGTGATTGGCGATGCGGGATTCGGGCTTCCGGATTGACCCACAGGCGGAAGCCAGGACAGTCGAGATTGACGCATGCTGAGTGATACCATCCATAACGCGCTGCCCCTGGCTCTCTGGGCGATCAATCCGGCGTTCGTCTGGGCCGGCCTGGGGCTGGCGAGCATCCCGATCATCATCCATATCCTGAACCGTCGCCGCTATAAGGTGGTGCGGTGGGCGGCCATGGACTACCTGCTCCAAGCCATGCGGAAGAACCGGCGTCGTGTCCGCTTCGAGCAGTTCCTGCTGCTGGCGACGCGCTGCCTGCTGTTGTTCCTTCTGGGATTGGCGCTGGCCCGCCCGCTGGGTTGCACCGATAGCACCATCGCCGCTTTGGCGGGGCAGAAATCGGGCCTTCACATCTTCGTGGTTGACAACAGCTACTCGATGGCCTACGAGGCTGATCGACCCGGGGCCCGCACCCATCTCGACCAGGCGAAGATCCTCGCCAAGCAGCAGATTGACAAGCTTTCCCCCGGAAGCGAGGCGGTGGCGATCATTTCGACCGCCCGCGCCTATCGTCCGCCCGGCCACAAGCCGCAGAGTGACGAGCTTTCGCCCGATGTCATCGTGATGCAGCCCGGCTATGATCTCGACGCTGCGAAGGCCGCCGTCGATCGCATCGAGCAGTCGTATGCCGGCACGGATGTGCTGGGCGCGCTCCTGGCCGCGGGAAAGCTAGCCCGTGATAACCCCAAGCAACCGACGAAGTGGCTTTATGTCCTGACGGATTTCACACGCAGCGCCTGGGATCAGGACGGCGTCGGCGAGGCCATCGCCCAGGCGGGGCGCGACCTGGCGACCCAGTTCGGCCGGCGCATCCGCATCAATAATCTCGGGCAGGATGGCCAGTGGAACTACGCCGTTCTCGACGCCTATCCTGACAGCGGCCTGGTGACCCGCATCTTCCAGACCAGCTTTCTGGCGACGGTGAAAGGGTACGGCGCGGGCCCCGAGACGGCGCTGCAATGGAAATGGGATGAGCAACTCCTGCCAGATGGAGTGCGGCTGAAACCGGACACCGGGACGCAGGAGCAGAAGCAGACCAAGGCGAACATTCAGCAGGGCGGGGCCCATGTACTGAGCGTCCTGCTCCAGAATGACGAGCGGCTGAAGGCCGACAATGTCCGGCACCGCGTGATCGAAGTAGCCAGCGAACTGAAGGTGCTTATCGTTGAAGGCGAGCGCGGCGAGGGCCGGCTTTCCGGGTCGGGTGCCTTCCTTGACCTGGCCCTGGCGCCCAAGCGTGAGATTGGCGCAGGCGGCACGGTGCGCACCGACAGCTATGTGCTGCCGGAACTGATTACTGATGGGGAACTGGCCAATCGCATCCTGTCCGACTATCGCGCTGTCATTCTCACGGATGTGCAGAAGCTCACCGGGGCCGAGGCCGATCAGCTTGAACGATTCGTGCGCCAGGGCGGCACGCTCATGCTTTTCATGGGCGACCGGGTCGACAAGGATGACTACAACAGGACACTGGTCCCGCGGCAACTCCTGCCGGGCAAGCTGGTGACGCGCAAGACCGCGCCCGACGGCGGCAACTTCACCCTCGACTTCAACGCCAACGACCCCAACCTCCACCCTCTGCTGGGGATATTCAGATATCAGGAAAAGACCGGACTGGATACCGCACGCATCTACACCTATTACCAGATCGAGCTCGACCCGAAGATGAAAGCAGAGCCCGTCCTGAAGTACCTTTCGAACAATCAGCCCACCGGCGATCCGGCGATTGCCGTGCATGCCCTCGACCGCGGCCGAGTGGTCAATATCAGTACCACCGCAAATCCTGACTGGACAAGCATCAACGCCAAACCCGCGTACGTAGCGCTGATTCATGAACTGCTTTCTGGCACTGTGGACATCGGCGATAAATGGATGAACCTGACGGTTGGCCAGCCGTTGGAGATACCCGCGAGGTTGAAGATGGCCGCCGTGCCCGTGCTGATGGACGTCGGCCGCAAACAGATCTCGATCGAGGCGATCACGGCCGCCGATGGCAGCATCTTCTACCGCAGTCGTCCCCTCATCAGGCCCGGCCTGTATCAACTGCATATCGGCGCTCGCACGCTGCCCATTGCGGTGAACGTTCCTGATGACGAAGCGGACATTCGCCTCCTGCCCCGGGATGCGGTTCGCAAGGCATTGGGCGACATCGAGATGGAGCTCTTTGATGATACGCTTCCCGCTTCGGCCCTATCGCGCGATGACGGCAATGACCTCGGCTGGGCGATTATGGCGGTCGTGCTGGTCCTGGCGGGCTTTGAGTCATTGATGGCGATGTACTTCGGACACTACCGCCGCGCCGGTGCCGTAAAGCACGGTGGCGCCCCTGAACCGGCTGTCGCAACTGGCAACTGAGACTGGCAACTGGCATGCAACGCTTCCTGGAATACATCCTCGGCCTTGAGAAGGGCTTCCTCGAAAAGCAGGGCGAGTTCGCCCTTCAGTTCAATCCCCAATGGCCTTTCCAGGATACGGTGGGGGCGATGACGTGGAATCTCCTACTCGGTGCCGCAATGGTGGCCCTGGTGGTCTACGTGTATCGCCGCGAAGCCCGTTCGCGCACAGCCCGAATTACGCTGGGCACGGTGCGGCTTCTGCTCCTGGCGTTCATCCTCGCCATGCTCAATCGGCCGGTCGTCACGCTGGCACAAAGTCGGACCGAACCATCGGTTCTGGCCGTGCTGATGGATGACAGCGTCAGCATGAAGGTACGGGACGGGGGAGAGGGCGTTGATCGCCAGGGCATGACGCGGTTAGGCGCCATGCTGGATCTGCTCCAAGGTCAGGATCAGCAACTCATTAAAGACCTGTCCAGTCAACACAACCTCAAGTTCTATCGATTCGACAGGGATGCCCAATCCCTGGCCACCCTGGCCCAGGGGTCTGTGACTGCGGTCGTGGCTGGGCAAGATCAGGGCGATAAGGTCATCCCCATCGCGGCCGTGCTGTCATCTCTGGAGGCGCAAGGTCAGTCCACACAGGTGCTTGCGTCACTGCGCACGGTTCTCGAAGAGCTTCAAGGCCAGCGTCTTGCCGGAGTCGTGATCCTGACCGATGGCCGGGCGACGCCAGCGGAATCACTCGCGGATAATCTCTCCGCAATCAAGGACTTTGGGATCAGGGTCTACCCGGTTGCCGTGGGCTCGGAGAAGGCGCCGCAGAACATCACCGTCGAAAGCATCGACATGCAGGATGCCGCGTTCGTGCGAGACATTGTCAGCGCGAAAGTGCACTTGCGGGCGATTGGGTATCCGGCCAATCACCAGGTGCAACTTGCACTGAAGGACAAGGCGACAGGACTGCCTCTGGTTCGCGCGGATGGCAAGCCGGCCGAAATGGTCGTGACGGTCAACGGCGAGGCCTCTCAGGAAGTCGAGGTCGTCTTTAAACCCGCCGAGCCAGGCAACCTTCAGGTGGTGGCCGAAGCGGTGAAGCAGGCGGGCGAGGTTGATGATCAAGACAACACTTATACTGCCCAGATTGCCGTGATGGATGCGAAGATCCGGGTGCTGTACGTCGATGGCTACCCTCGCTGGGAGTATCGGTACATCAAGGACCAGATGATTCGCGACACGACCGTGGACATCTCGTGCCTGCTTCTCTCGGCCGACACTGGCTTTGCGCAGGAAGGTGACCCGCCGACCAAGGATTTCCACGGTCCGATCACGCGCTTTCCCGAAAGTCCCGCTGAGTTGATGGCTTATGACGTCGTTCTTTTTGGCGACGTGGATCCGCGGCAGTTCACCGATGCGCAACTTCAGCTTGTGCATGACTTTGTCCTGAAGCGAAACGGTGGCTTCGGGATGATCGCCGGTCAACGGTGGTCGCCGTATGAATTCCGCAACACCGCCATTGAGCCGGTCCTGCCGGTCCTGATTGCCCGTGATCCGCCTGGAGTGCTTGAGAAGATCGAAGCAGGCTGGCGGCCGGTACTGACCAAGGATGGCGCGAACTCGACCATATTTCGTTTCTTCGAGGACAAACAGCTTAACGACAAATTCCTTGCCGAGGACATGCAGCCGCTATTCTGGTACTACACGGGAGTATCAGTAAAGCCCGGGGTTGGCGAGGTTTACGCGGAGCATCCCACCGACATCGGCGATGATGGCCGCAAGCGGCCTGTCCTGGTTTTCGGGCGTTTTGGCGGTGGACGGACGCTCTTTTCCGCGATAGACGACTCGTGGCGGTGGCGCTTCTATACAGGCGAGTCGATTTTTGACACATACTGGATTCAGCAGATCCGATATCTGGCCCGTGCCAAGAAGCTCGGGCAGCGGCGAATGACGTTCGTAAGCCTCAGGCCGAGTTACGAACGAGGCAATCAGGTGCAGTTGCAGCTTCGCGTGCTGGACCCCGAACTGCTGGGGCAACTTCCTGAGCAGCTCGGCGTCACAGTCCTACAGCAGGGTAGCGACGGGGCGCTGCAGCCGGTGCGTCAGGAGACCCTGGAACGACGGCAGGATGAAGCCGACCTGTACCTGGCATCCTGGACCGCCGATCGCGTGGGGCGATTCGTCGCCCGCATACCGGCCATTGACGGCGCCGAACTTCCGATCGTTGTTCATGAGCCGCGGGTGGAACTGCTGTCGCCAATGGTAGATCGGGCCTTGCTCTCCAAACTGGTGGTCAAGGCCGAAAGCGGCGGGCAGGATGACGTGGCCTACGACAGGCTGGTCGTATTCGACAGAGATTCGGCGGCCGCGGCGCGTGCCGAACTGCGTAAGATACCGAGTGCGGCGATGGTTGTGCCGATCTACACGCATGAGCTGCTTTGGAACGCCCCGCTGGCGATGCTGCTTTTCGTGCTGCTGATTACGACGGAATGGGTGATAAGGAAGCTCTACGGAATGCTGTAAAAGGATGCTGCCCGTTGGCTGTGAATGTGGATAGAAGGAGCAGACATGCCTCCCACAATTCCTGTTGAATATGCACCGCTGTTCGCATCGCTCGCAGCCATTCGCCGCAAGGTCAAGGCCCTCGGTTTGCTCTACGGGCTGGGGGCGGTGCTGGCCGTGGCCGCCGGCGTCCTTTTGCTGGTCGTGGCGCTGGATTACACGCTGAACATGCACGCGGTTCCCCGCGCCGTGTTCATGATGCTGGGACTGGCTGGCATCGCCTGGGCGGTGTGGAGCCTGATCATCCGTCCACTGGCGTCTCGGATGCCCATCACCGACATCGCCGGCCGGCTTGAGAACGTTTTTCCGGAGTTCGACGACCGGTTGCGCAGCACTGTGGATTTCGTTCGCGACGATATCCCGGGATCGGCGGTGATGAAGCAGCGGACGATTGCAGACGCCGCCCGGCTGGCCGGCGCGGTGGATATGGACGACATCATCGTTCGCAAGCCGGTGATCTACGCGCTGGGCGTCGGCATCGGCGCGCTGGCGCTGATTCTCATTCTGGCGATGGCGTTTCCGAAGTATCGCGGCATCGCCGCATCGCGTCTGATGCTGGGCGACCAACCCTGGCCAAAGCGGGTCCAGATCGATCTGCTGCGAGAACTTCCCGCCAAGGTGGCGGTGGGACAGCGCGTGGACCTGAAGATGCGGCTGGCGAAGGGCGACAAGTCCGACATGAAGGCGATCGTGTATTACCGCTATGACAGCGGCCCCGTTCACCAGCAACTCATGCAGCGGAACGCTGACGGAACCTATGCCGTCGGCATCGACGCTAAAGGCGCCGGCATGACGGTCTGGATGAAGGCTGGCGATGACCAAACCCGACCGGCCCTGATCCAAGTGGTGCAGCGACTGGCCATCACCCGCGTTGAGGCGAAGATCACACCGCCCACCTACGCCAAGCTGCCGCCGACCAGCGTGGATTTGTCGGAGGCGCCCGCCCAGGTGACGGTGGGCTCCCATGTGCTGCTGACCATCAGTTTCAACAAGCCTCTGGCGACGAAGCCGGTGGCCATCGAGTCGGTGAAGAGCGACGAGCCGTCGCCGGCGATTCAATGGGGCCGCCCAGGCGATTCCATCGCCACGGCCGGCTACACGGCCATGCAGCCGCTTCGGTTCCGGATTCGCGCCACCGACATTGACGACTTCGACAACGCGGGCCTTGAGGAATACGAAATCTCCGTACGCCCCGACCAGAATCCCAGCGTGGTGATCGAGAACCCCCGCAGCAATCAGGACAACACGCCTGTCGCCGTGGTGCACCTTCAGGCTCTGGCCGAGGATGACTTTGACATCAAGTCCATGACGCTTGTCATTGACCGCCTTGGCGACAAGAAACACTGGGAAATACCGCTGGAGGCGTGGTCGCCGGTCGAATCCAGCGTTCAGCGCAAGCGGTTTCGCATCCACCACGAATGGGAACTGGCGAGAATCCCCGATGCCAACCTCAAACCCGGCGACGTGCTGGAGTATCACATCAGGGTGACGGACAACTACGAGCTGAACGGCAAGTACCATGAGCCGGCCATCAGCGGCAGGCTCAAGATCAACATCGTCAGCCAAGAGACCCTCTCGAACCAGATCACCGACGCCATGCGGGCGGTGGCCGAGCGAGTCAAGCAGGCGCAGAACGCCCAGAACCGCATCAAGACCGAGACGCAGAACCTTCGCAAGGACACCGAGGGAAAACAGCAGATGGATCCGGCCGACCGGGCCGCCCTGAACCGCCTGGCCGATCAGCAGAGCGCGGTGACGAGTCAGACGCGGCAACTCTCCGGGACGATGAATGATGTCGAGCAACGGTTGAACGACAACCGATCGGATAATCAGGAGCTGAAGGACATCGCACGCGACGTTAAGACCGCCCTGGGCGATGCGGCTGACAAACCGATGGGCGAAGCCACGCGCAGGCTCAGCGAGGCCAACCAGAACGCCGACCCGCGCAACGCCCGAACCGACGAGGAGCGTCAGCAACAGGCCGGCCATCGCAACGAGAACATCAAGCAGGCCGAGACCAGCCAGCAGCAGGCCTCCGAGAAACTCGGCCAGGCGTTGGAGAAGATGGGGTCCCTGGGCATGTTCGACCGGCTGATCGAGCAGGTTCGCTCGTTGTTGAACGATCAGCAGAATCTTTCGAAGCAGACCAGCAATGCCGGCAACCAGACGATCGGCAAGGACCCGGGCAAACTCACCCCCGAAGAGAAGAAGGCCCTGGACGACATCGCCAGGCGGCAGAAGGAACTGGCCGACAAGACCGACAAGCTCACTGCTGACCTGAATAAAGCCGGCACGCAGACCCAGAAGAGCGACCCGGCGACCGCTGAGGCGATGAAGCGGGCGGCGCAGCAGTCGCAGCAGCAGCAGGTGTCCAGCAACATGCAGCAGGCGTCACAGGCCGCGCAGCAGAATCAACAGGCCCAGGCGCAGGCCCGCCAGAAGCAGGCAGAACTGGGCCTGCAGATCATGCTCGATACGTTGCGGGAAGCCGAGCGCCGCAAACTTGAGCAGCTCGCGAAGGATCTGGCCAAGCTGGAAGAGCTGGTCGGGAACCTGATCCGCCGGCAGGCGGGCCACAACATCGACAACCTTCGGCTGCGCGGTGGTGAAGACCTGCTGAAGCTCGTGACGGATGAGCTACTGCTCCAGGCCGAGCGTATCCGCGACAAGCAGCCCGCCATCCCCGGCAACGAGGTGCTGACCCGTTCACAGATACAGACCGAGACCAACTCCCGGGATGTGGCCAAGACGGCCGAGAACGTGCAACGCGGCGGTGTCGAGGTGGCGGCCATCCTCTCCAAAGCCGCCGGTCACATGGAGCGAGCCATTGTTGTCCTGAAAGCCACGCAGCTTGCCGAGGCATATGACCCCAATCAGGTCCGGGCCCTGGCCACGCTGGAAGACGCGATGAAGAAGGTGGATGAGCTGGCCAAGGACGTCAACGATCAGCTTGACCAGGCCAACCGCGAGACGGTACGACAGCTCTATGAGAAGATTCGCGCTGAACAGGAGAAGATCAACACCGAGACCACCCGCATCGACAAGGCCGAGCGACTTTCCGATGGCACCCTCAGCCGCCGCGATGCCGTGAGCCTGAACCGGCTTCCGGGCGAGCAAGGTGCGCTCGCCGATCAGACCAAGAAGCTCGAAGAATCGCTGTCGGCCCTGGGCGGCGTTGTGTATGTCTGGGCAAACCAGGACATCGTCAAGAGCATGGGCGAGGTCAGGGATATGCTTGGCAAGCCCGACACAGGCATCGTCACTCGGACCGAGGAGCAGCGCATTGTGGATCAGCTCGATGCGATGATCAAGAGCCTGGCGGTTAAGCCCCGCCAGACCGATTTCCACGGTGATGGCGGTGGGGGCGGCGGCGGGAGCGGCGCTCCGAAGCCGCGGCTGCCGACGGAGGCCGAACTGCGACTGCTCAAGGAGCTTCAGCTTGCGGTCAACAAGGCGACCAAAGTCCTGAATCAGCAGCCCAATCCCGACCAGCCGAAGCTCGTGGGGCTGGGTGGGCGGCAAGGCGAGTTGCGCAACCTGCTGGACACGCTGCTCCAGAAAGCATCCCGTGGCCAAGTCAAGCTTGACCCCGAGCCGGATCCGAAGGACAAGCTGCCCGAAGAGGCAAGCGTTGACCAGATCGAGAATGACGAGCTGGAGGATTGGCTGCTGGGTTCCAAGAGCGGCGACGATCAGCTCACCGATGACGTGAAGGCCGCCGGGCAGCGCATGGCCCGTTCGCGCCAGCGTCTGGCGCTGGACCACGACCCCGGCAAGACCACGCAGGCGATCCAGGATCGCATCGTCCTGAGCCTGGACAACCTGATCAAGCTTGCCCAGGCGCAGCAGGCGCAGTCCCGCCCTCAGCAGGGACGCCAGCCCGGTCAGCGGCCCGGCCAGGATCCCAATCAGGGCCAGAACATGGGCCAACAGAACACCGGCATTTCCCAGTCGAATCAGGGTAACCAGCCCGCGGGCTCCGAGGCGATGCGCGGCACGCAGGACAACACCGTTTCCGGCCAGGACATCCGTGAGAAAGCCGGCGAATGGGGTGGCCTGACCCCGCGCGAGATCAAGGCGATTATTGAAGGCGCTCAGGACAAGAGCATTCCGAAGTACGAGAAACTCATTCGCGATTACTATGAGATGATGAGCCGCAAGGCCACCGAGCAGCGTTAAGCCGTGAAAGCCATTGCCATGACAGTACGACGCCGATCCCATTGCGCGTTACGTCCGATCACCTGGGTGGGGGTGCTGGCGCTTGGGATCTCGCCATTATTGCACTCGGTTGCACTGGCCGCCGACAAGCCAAAGGAAATCGCCGCCAAGCCCAATCAGGTTGCCGGCACCGAGATCAACGAGGCGCAGCGGCAGGCGGTCGCCAAGGGGCTTGAGTTCCTGGCCGCCCAGCAGAAGCTTCGCCCCAACGGATCGTTCGTCTATTCATCCTCCATGGGACATGCCGGCATCACCGCACTGGCGGGCATTGCCTACATGTCGTCAGGGAATCTGCCCGGTCGGGGCAAGTACGGCCAGAATGTACAGAAGTGCCTCGACTATATCCTGGCCAATTGCCAGGAATCGGGGCTGATCACCTCCGACCAGGCGCATGGGGCCATGTACGGGCATGGCTTCGCGACGCTGTTCCTGGCGGAGATCTATGGCATGGGTGGAGCCGAGGACGAGCTGAAAGAGAAACTGCGCAAGGCGGTTCGCCTTCTGGAACGTTGCCAGAACCACGAAGGGGGCTGGCGTTATCAGCCGGTGCCGTATGATGCCGACATCTCGGTAACGATTGCCTCGGTGATGGCGCTTCGGGCCGCCCGAGATGCCGGGATCAAAGTGGAGAAGGAGACGATCAACCGGGCCGTGGGCTATGTTCGCCGGTGCCAGAATCCCGACGGCGGATTCAGCTATGTCGCGGGACAGGGTTCAGGGTCGGGATATGCCCGTTCCGCGGCGGGCGTCGCCACACTTTACTATGCGGGCATCTTTCAGGGCAATGATCTGGATCGCGGACTGAAATACCTCAAGCAGTTTCGACCTGGCAGCGGCATGGCCGAGGAGGACAGCTACTTTTTCTATGGTCATTACTATGCCTCCCAGGCGATGTTCCTGGCGGGCGGCGAGTACTGGGCGGTTTATTATCCGGCCATCCGTGACCGGCTGGTTCAACGCCAGAACAAGGTCAACGGGTCCTGGACCGGGGAAGCCGGAACCGAATATGCAACGGCCATGGCATTGATCGTGCTGCAGATGCCCAACCGGTATCTGCCGGTGTTCCATGGCAAAGGCGCGGAATAGGCCGTGCCCGGATGTTCTTGCCCATTTGCCCGTGGTCTTGGATCGTGCACGCTGTACAGGGAGTCAGGCCCGATGATCGATTCCGGCAAGCTGCAACTTCTCAAGCTCATCGCTCTTGGCGGATTGCAGGTGTCGATCCTCCTCGCCCTGGCGCATCCGCTTGCCGGTGCCGACGCCGCAAAGGACAAGAAACTGGACATTGCGGACCGTCCGAACCAGGTTCGCGGCGATGAGATTACGCCCGAGGCTCAGAAGGCCATTGCCGCAGGACTCGAGTATCTCGCCAAGAGCCAGGGCAAGAACGGCAGTTTTGGCCGCAGCGGCGGCTATGGCGGCGTCAATGGCCATGCGGGCATCACGGCGCTGGGCGGGCTGGCGTTCATGTCGGCGGGCAACCTGCCCGGCCGGGGGAAGTACGGCGGGGAAGTCCGAAAATGCCTGGAGTTCGTGATGACCTCGTGCCAGGAATCCGGGCTGATCGCCTCCGACAACTCGCATGGCGCAATGTATGGGCACGGCTTTGCAACGCTCTTCCTGGGCGAGATTTACGGCATGGCGCCGGACGACGAGGTGAAAGAGAGGCTGCAGAAGGCCGTGCGCCTGATTGAGAAGACACAAAACCGCGAAGGCGGCTGGCGCTATCAACCTGTGGCGGCCGACGCCGATATTTCCGTCACCATCACCGAGATCATGGGGCTTCGTGCGGCGCGCGACGCGGGCATCAAGGTCGAGAAGGAGACGATCAGCGCCGCGGTACAGTATGTCCGGCGGTGCCAGAACGCCGACGGCGGCTTCTCGTATATGGCCGGGCAGGGCTCCGGCTCGGCCTTTCCGCGGTCCGCCGCGGGCGTCGCCAGCCTCTACTACGCCGGGGTGTTTGAGGGCAACGACCTGAAGAAAGGCCTGGACTACCTGAAGCAGTTCACCCGTATGGCGGTTGGGAACGGTGGCCGGGGCGGATTTGACGGTTTTTCCGGTGGGTTCTACTTCTACGGTCACTATTACGCGACACAGGCGATGTTTCTGGCCGGGGGGGAGTACTGGTCAAGTTATTACCCGATCATCCGGGATGAACTGATCCGCCGGCAGCAGCGTGACGGCTCGTGGAACGGCGAGGCTGGGCAGGAGTACGCCACGGCGATGGCGCTCATCATCCTCCAGATGCCGAATCGCTACCTGCCGGTGTTCCACGGAAAGGGCCCAGGCTCGTAGGCCCAGGCGTAGGCGTTCGTTCAGGGTGCATCTTCGAGAGGGCAGGACGCGATGCGTTTCGTTGGTTTGGGGCTTCTTGGGATTGTGCTGGTCGCAGGCTTGGCCCGCGCCGATTCCGGCTGGGTGCTCACCACTGCCGATTTCAACCAAAGGCCGGTGGCACTTCAGGCGATCGATGGAACGGGAGTGCAGGCGACTGCCATGGGGCAGGGCGGGCCGGTCACGGTGCCATTCGATCAGTTTCTGCAGGTTGAGCGCTCTTCCGGCCTTGCTGCCGCCCAGGGCAAGTTCACCCTGATCCTGCTGAGCGGAGACCGCCTGATGGGCGACCCCACCGGCTACGAGAACGAGCACGTTGTTTGGCGCAGTCAGTTGCTGGGACAGCTCAAGCTGTCCTTGAAGAGCATCCGCGGCATGGTTCGGCAGGGCAAGATGCCCGACGGCGTCGATCGCAACCGCACTGAAGACATCATCCTCCTGAGCAACGGCGACCGTGCCAGCGGGATCGTGATCGATGTCAATGAAACGCGGGTGAAGATCAGTAGCGCATCCGGCGACCTGGATGTTCCACTGGATGCGATCGATGCGATCCTCTTCGCTTCGGCGGGGAGGCCGCCGGCCGGCGCCGGGCCGACATTCCGGCTGCGGCTGGGCGATGGGTCCACCTTCACCGCGCTCTCGGTACGGGTCCAGGGCGATCGGGTGAGCCTCGGACTGAGCGACAAGACCAGCCGCGAGTTGCCGCTGTCGGCCGTCGGCGGGATCGAGCAGCTCAATGGGCCGGTGAGTTGGCTATCGTCGCGCGCTCCTGATCAGGCGATTCAGGTGCCGTTTTTCGGGTCGTCCTCCTGGCCCACGCGCATGGACCAGACGGTCTCCGGCAAGCCGATCGAGTTCGCCGGACGACGATTCTTCCGGGGCATCGGCGTTCACGCCTACTCGCGGCTGGATTACGCGCTGGACGGGCGGTATGAGGTCTTTCGCACGCAGTATGCGATTGCCACGGACCTGCGACGCGAATTTGCCGATGTCACGGTATGCATCAAGCTTGATGGACGGGTGGTGCACGAGCAGAAAGACTTCCGTGCCGGCACGCTTGCCCCCGTAGTGATGATCGACCTGCCGAAGTCCGCAAAGGTACTGACGCTGGAAGTGGATTTTGGTGCCGCTAACGACACCCAGGACCACTTCAACTGGATCGAACCGGCATTGCTTCGCGACAAACCCGCGCCCGCCTTGCCGAACACCCGCCCGGCGACCCAGCCTAAGCCGTAGGCAACATCGCATGTTGCCTTCTCATCCAGGCGTCGAGGAATGCAGGTTTGACGGCCACGCTGCAACCTCGACGATGCTCGCGCTTCTGGATGCGGTCGCAAAACATTTGGGAGCATACACTTGTGTGATCTTCGCGAGCTGCGGCGACCGTGGCGGTCCGTGGGCGTGCTGCGGCCGATTTGTCGCCGGCGTAACTTGCTCGTACAATGGCCGATCTGTCTTCTGAATGAGGATTCCCTGTAGCAGCATGCAGATTCGCAACTTCTCCATCATTGCCCACATCGATCATGGCAAGTCCACCTTGTCCGACCGCCTGCTGATGCGCGCCGGCGCCATTACCGAGCGCGAGTTCAAGGAGCAGATCCTCGACGACATGGATCTTGAACGCGAGCGAGGCATAACGATCAAAGCCTCCGCCGTGACGGTGTTTCACACCAACAACGGCGAGGAGTTCATGCTGAACTTCATTGACACGCCGGGGCACGTGGACTTCCACTATGAGGTCCAAAAGGCGCTGCAGGCGTGCGAAGGCGCGATCCTCGTGGTGGATGCCACCCAGGGCGTACAGGCGCAGACGGTGGCCAATGCGTACGCCGCGGTTGACGCCGGCCTGGAGATCATTCCGGTCATCAACAAGATCGATCTGGCCTCGGCCCGGCCGGTCGAGGTGGCGGAGGAACTGGAACAGGTGCTCGGTTTTGCCGCCGAGGAGTGCATCCTGGTGTCGGCCAAGACGGGACAGGGCATTGACGACCTGCTGGGCAGGCTCTGCAAGCGGCTTCCCGCGCCCCGGGGCAAGGCCAGCGCCCCGACGCGTGCCCTGATCTTCGACAGCATCTACGATGACTATCGAGGCGTGATTGCCTACATTCGCGTAGTCGATGGCGAGTTGAACAAGGGCCAGAAGATCCGCTTCATGGGCACGCAGCGAGAGTACCTGGTGACCGATCTGGGCAAGCTCATGCCTCGTCCCAAGCAGGTGGAGCGCATCGGCGCCGGCGAGGTGGGCTTCTTGGTCGCGGCCATCAAGGACCTGCACGATGTCCGCATAGGCGACACCGTCACCGATGTGGCCAATCCCGCCCCCGAGGCCCTGCCCGGCTATAAGCCCATCCAGCAGATGGTCTTCTGCGATTTCTACCCGGGCGGGACCACCCAGTACGATGAGCTGCGCGATGCCATGGACCGCCTCCAGCTCAACGATGCCAGTTTCACCTTCGCCCCGGAAAGCTCCGATGCCCTTGGCTTTGGATTCCGCTGTGGCTTCCTGGGTCTGCTCCACATGGAAATCATCCAGGAGCGGCTCGAGCGTGAGTTTCATATCGATGTGGTCCAAACCGCGCCCACCGTCACCTACGAAATCCTCCTGACCGACAATTCGACCAGGCGCATCGACGCGCCCAGCGAACTTCCCGATCTCACTCATGTCCAGGAGATCCGCGAACCTTACATCCTGATGAACCTCATCTGTCCGGCCGACTGTGTCGGTGGCCTGATGAAGCTCTGCGAGGATCGCCGCGGCACTTATAAGAAGACGGAGTACATCGGCGCCACCCGCGTCATCCTCCAGTATGAAATCCCCCTTGCCGAGGTCATCTACGACTTCTACGACCGCCTCAAGAGCGTCACCAAGGGCTATGGCACGATGGATTACGAGTTCATCGGCTTCCGGGCTGAGAACCTGGTGAAAATGGACATTCTCGTTAACGGCGACCGCGTGGATGCCCTTTCGGTGATCGCTCACCGAGACAAAGCCGAGTCCCGCGGCCGGAAGCTGCTGATCAGGCTGAAGCAGGAGATCGACCGACACTTGTTCGAGATTCCGCTTCAGGCGGCCATCGGCGGCAAGATCATTGCCCGAGAAACCATCAAGTCTGTCGGCAAGAACGTCACGGCCAAGTGCTACGGCGGCGATATCACGCGCAAACGCAAGCTGCTGGAGAAACAGAAGGAAGGCAAGAAGCGCATGAAGCGCGTCGGGTCGGTGGACATCCCCCAGGAAGCCTTCATGGCGATCCTGCAATCCGAAGATTGACCGCAATCGCGCCACGTCTGCGCGGGCGGCGCCCGTTCATTCGTCAAAGGCCGCGAATCGCTCAGTTAATCGTTCGCCCGACGAGGATCTGGAACGGTTGCATCTCCACCGCCATCTGACCCTGTCTGAGCATCCCAATCCGGGCGTCCTTTCCATCCAGAGCGTCCCTGAGCCTTGCCACGATCAATCCGCCCTTGATCCCGACTGTCGCCTTCTGTGGCTTGTCGCTGAACGACACCAAGACCAACGCCGTCTTCCCGTTCTTCTGTCGGATGCCCGAGAACACCCATCGATTGTCGCACGCCACCTCGCGCAGCAACACCTGCCCGTCGGCCAGTTCCGGCATGTCCCGGCGCAGCGCGAACAGCCTGCGGTAGTGCTCATATATCTTCGGGTCGTCGTCCGGGTTCGGCTTGTGGCGCGGGTCGCCCGCGAACACCTCCGGCGCCGCAAAGAGGCAATGCACGGTGTCCAATGCCATGTACCGCGGCGTATACCCGTTGAAATGGTAGAACCATGATGTGTCATGATTCCGTGCGAACATCACGCGGTTGGCTCCGGGAAGCAGCATGTCCAGCACGTCCGCCATGTGGTCCTTATAGTGCGTGGCGTCCAGATGGCCCTTATCCATCATCTCGAGGTACCACTGCGGAGCTTCCGTCTGGTTGTCGTGGACCAGGTCGCAGGTGCTGTAGAAAAGCGGCCCGAACACCTCGCTCAGCATGGCGGCGTCCGGCTTCCTTTCGCGCATTGCCGCGAGCATCCTGGCGATCACCTCGTGCGACGCCGAGCCGCTTCGATAGGCCGGATACGGCAATTCAGGGTCCCAGTTTGCCCCCTTGAACGTCTGAGCGTCGACGCGATATCCGTCGATGTCGTAGGTGTTCAGATCGTGCATCACCAGATCGACCATGTACTGCTGGTATGCGGGGCTCGCCCAGTCGGTGGTGATGCTCTTCCAGGCCGGATGTCGCGCGAGCTGGCCCTTCTCATCCTTGCAGAACATCTCCGGCCGGTCCACCGGCACGCGGCTCTTCTCGTTGAAGCCGTGAATGACCATATCGAACAGCACCTTCATCCCCAGCTCGTGCGCCCTTCTGACCAGGGCCTGCAAATCCTGCTTGGTTCCATATTGCTCATCCACCGCGAAAGGATCGATCGGCGAATACCCGCCTTGCCAGTGCGGCATCAGGTAGACGACGTTGAAGCCGACATGCCTGTAGAACGGCAGTCTCGCGGTGATGCCCTTGAAGCCATTGGGGAAATAGCGAGGGTACACTTCCAGGATGATCGCCTGCCGCGTCCACGGGGGCGCGTTGGTCGCCAGGGGCATCTGTTCGGCGGCCATGTCGCGGTAGGCGGCCAGGATGCCGCGCCAATCCGGCGCGAATTCCACGTGATGCACATCCGATTCCACCGTCATGTTGGAGACAAGACGGTAACAGCGATCATTGCGGTGGTGGAAGGCGAGGCGCTGGCCGGCGGGCTGAATGGTCGACTGCCAGGCCACTTCGCCGTTGGTGCGCATCCAGCTTCCCATGACGAGCTGGCGCGAGGAGTTCTCCATCGCCAACAGCCCGAAGCCCGCGTCAGGTGCGCTGTGCAGCCCGACGTTTTTGCCCAGCATGGTCTCATACTTCATCCCCGCATGGATGAATCGATCGGGCCAGAACGGCCCTGGCGCTCGCAGGGTGCATTCCGAAGGCTCCCCCAGCGCGATTCCGGGCAGTTGAAAGGTGAATCCTTCAAACTGGACAGCGCGGCCGGATGTGGTGCGTTTGCGAGTTGCCGTGGCGAATCGCTGGATGGCCAGTTTCCCGGGCACAAGCCTGTACGCGCAGGTCAGCTCAAAGTCTTCACCCACGGTGAATCGCAAGGTGACGCCGGCCCAACGCCGAAGAGCGTCCACCTGCGCTGTCCATCCCGCGAACTTCACTCCCGCCTTGTCAATCATCGACTGCCCGTTGGCGATGAAATCTACCGAATTGAGACTGGGCGAAATGAGGTTCCGATCGATTCCCGCAACGCGCAGTGATTCCCACCGGCCGGTGCGCCTGTCGAACTCCAGCGTCAGTTTGTCATCCTTCAAAACCACATTTCCGTCCCCCTGTTCCACGGTGATAGTGCCCAGAAGCCCCGCCGCGTGGGCGCAACAAGCGGGGATGCCAAGGCACAGGACGATCGCCAGCATTGTCTGTCGTGTCGACATGAGCAACCTCCAATTGTTTTACCCGGGTGGTATGCTTGGCGTTTACGCCCGAGGTCGCCTTGTCACCACCGGATCATCCCTCTACTATGCATCGAACTTCATTCGAGGCAACCCACATGCAACAACAAACCACCCGCAGAGAGATGCTCTCCCGCATGGCCCAGTTCGGCCTAGGGGCGGCCGCGATGAGCGTGCTGCAGCACGTTCATGCCGCGGAACCGGGCAATCGGCCCAATGTCGTGTTCATCATGAGCGATGACCATGCGGCCCATGCGCTGAGCTGTTACGGGAGCCGGATCAACAAGACGCCGAACCTCGACCGCATCGCCCATGAAGGGATGCGCCTGGAAAACTGCTTTGTCACCAACGCCATCTGCGGCCCGAGCCGCGCGTGCATCCTGACGGGCAAGTACGGCCACATCAACGGTTATCACAGCAACGACAGGAAGTTCAACGGCGACCAGCAGACGTTCCCGAAGCTGTTGCAGAAGGCGGGATACCAGACAGCGATGGTCGGCAAATGGCACCTGGGGACGGACCCGACGGGCTTTGACTTCTGGACGCACATGCCGCAGCAGGGGCGCTATCGCAACCCCGAGTTCATCGAGATGGGCAAGCGGATCACCGTACGCGGCTACGTGACCGACATCATCACGGACAAGGCGATCAACTTCATCAAGAATCGCGACGTCAGCAAGCCGTTCTTCCTGATGTACCAGCACAAGGCGCCGCACCGCGAGTGGACCCCCGACGCCGCGCATGCCACGATGTACGAAGACCGGGACATCCCCCTTCCCGAGACGTTTGATGATGACTACGCCACGCGCGGCAGGGCGGCCAAAGAGCAGCAGATGACCGTCGAAAAGCACCTGACCAAAACCGACCTGAAGCAGGACCCGCCTGCGGGGCTGTCCGGGCAGCAGCTTAAGCAGTGGAAGTACCAGCGGTATCTCAAGGACTACCTGAAGTGCGTGGCGTCGCTGGATGACAACATCGGGAGGTTTCTGGACTACCTGGACGAGTCCGGGCTGTCGAAGAACACCATCGTCATCTACACGACCGACAACGGCTTCTTCCTTGGCGACCACGGGTGGTATGACAAGCGTTTCATGTACGAACATGCGATCCGGGTGCCGTTCCTCATCCGCTATCCGGGGCGTATCAAGCCCGGCACGGTGAGCAAAGACATCATCATCAACTGCGACTATGCGCCGACGTTCCTGGATTACGCGGGTGTGGACATCCCGGGCGATATCCAGGGGCGGTCGATGCGGCCGATCCTGGAAGGCAACACGCCGGCCGACTGGCGCCAGTCGATGTACTACCGGTACTACGAGTTCCCCGGGCCTCATCGCGTCCATCCGCATTACGGCGTGCGCACGCATACGCACAAGTTGATGTACTTCAATACAATCGATGAGTGGGAGATGTACGACCTGGTGAAAGACCCCAACGAGCTGAAGAACGTGTATGCCGACCCGGCCTACGCCGAGGTTCGCGAGGAACTGAGGAAAGAGCTTCAGCGCCTGAGGGTGGAGCTGAAGGACAGCGAGCCCTGACGCACTGGGGTCGATGTGGCCCTTGGTGCCCGGGCAGCCGTTCCGGCAGGTGCTGTACACCGAAGAAGCGCGAGATGAGCGTGTGCGCAAGGCTGCCGTCCGCACCATCGACGGCAAGCTGTTCTTCTGTCTGTACGACCTCGATGGCCGCGAGCACCTTTACCCGCTGCAAACGCGCCTGCCGGCCACCCAGCCCGCTACGCGGGCGACCGATGCGTTGCCTTGACACCCGGTTACGCTGATCTACGATCGCACCCCGATGAAGCAGTTTCTTGTGTGAGGGCCATTATGCGCATGCACTGTTCCTGTCTGGCGGTCCTGGCGACGACTTTCTGGATGGCGAGGCTGGCGATGGCGGCCGATGCGCCTGAGCCGAATCAGCCGATTGGCAAGGGCCGGGGGATTCACCCGGGCCGGGTTGTCTGGGTGCATGATCCGAAGGTGCTGAACTGGGATTCGCCGGCCGATGGGCACTGGTGGGAGCCCGGCCGGACCGACCAGGCGCGGGCGGATGCCATGATGGCCCGCGCGGTGTGCGACCTGACGCACCAGCCGACCGTCGCCAAAGCATGGGACCAGCTCTTCCGGCACCTCAATCAATCGCGCGGCAAGGGCGATGTGGGCTACAAGGCCGGCGAGAAGGTTGCCATCAAGCCGAACTGGGTCGGCATGATCTACCGCGAGGGGCACGTCAACGAGGCCACCTATGGCTTCAAGGACCGTCACGACTACATGAACACATCGCCGCAGCTCATTCTCTCACTGATCCGCCAGTTGGTGAAAGAGGCAGGCGTGCGGCCGGCGGATATCACTGTCTGCGATACGCTGGCGTTTTTCGTCAACGAGTTTCACGCGATCCTGACGGCGGAGTTTCCCGACCTTCGCTGCGAGGATTACGGCGGCCGGTCCGGGCGGATCAAGGTCGCCACATCAACCACGCCGCTGTATTGGAGTTGCCGGCCGACCGCCCGGACCGACTATCTGCCGACGTGCTTCGCCGAGGCGGCGTACATCATCAATTTCGCCAACTTCAAGGCCCACTCGGGTTCTGGCGTGACGCTGACTGCAAAGAACCATTACGGATCGCTGGTGCGCTGGCCGGTCGAGCGGGGGTTCTATGACATGCACCCGAACTGCTTCTCGAAGGCAACGAAGATCTACCGCCCGCAGGTGGACCTGATCGGCCACGATCATCTGGGCGGCAAGACGGTGCTCTGCCTGATCGATGGGCTGTTCACGGGGCTGCATCCGCGCGATCCACTGCCATCTAAGATGAAGATGGCGCCATTTGACGGGCGATACCCGTGCAGCCTGTTCGCGTCTCAGGATCCGGTGGCAATCGATTCAGTGGCGTTCGACTTCCTGTATGCCGAGGTGACGCAGTCTCCGCGCCAACCAGGGGTGGATGATTACCTGCACGAGGCCGCGCTGGCCGAGAACCCGCCCTCGGGCACGTTTTATGACCCCAACCACGCGACGCCGACGAAGCGCCTCCCCAGCCTTGGCGTCCACGAGCACTGGAACAACGCGCAGGAGAAGAAATACTCGCGCAACCTGGGCAAGAAGGAGGGGATTGAGCTGGTGCCCATTTCGTTAAAATAGTGAATCGTGGTAATCCGGCGAGGCGATGATTGGCTGCCGCGATGGGGGAGATGTCATGCCCATTTGCAGGGTCGTGAGATTTCCACTCCTGCTCTCGAGTTTCTTCCATAAATCCTTGGCCTGACTGGAGTATTGTGGTATATTGCCTAAGTGGGCAGGGGGTCCGATAAAGTTGGGCACATGGAGCCGGAGGATCACGAGTGAACAGACTTTTTGATCGCAATTGTTGGTTGGCGGCCTTGTCGTGCACGTTCCTCGGGGTCGTGGTCTGCCCTTCGCCGGCTCAAGCGGCGTTCCTGCTGGCCGAACCCGACCAGTATGCCCCCAAGACCGCGATTCCGGACAACATCGGTGTGATGCTGCGAAATGCCGACTATCCGCCGGGGCATGCGGAATTCAACCGCTCGTGGCGGCGCATCTACGCGGTAGCCCCGGACAGCTACGTTCGTTGCGGACCGTCCACTGGCGATTTGGTCTTGGGTAACGACTACGAGCCGTACTTTAATGGTACTGATTATGGCCTTCGCGCATGGTTCACCGAGCCGACGAGCTATGTTGGCTTTGATCTGTGCTGGGCGAAGGCCTCCGGCTGGAGCGAAGGCGCCCGCGTTCAGGTGTATGGCAACGACATGGATGGCAACGAGATAGCGCTGCTGAACCGCGTCTACAAGCCATCGGGCAGCTACACTACCTTCTCCTTGTTCCATCCGGGCATCACGCGGGTGCGGATCACATGCTGGGATGACACTGCGTACTTCCGGCAGCACGCATTCGCTGTGGATGATTTCAAGTTCGTTGATTCCAGCGGCACGGCGTTCGCTGTGGCCGATGGCGAGACCATGGAAGCGCCGGCGGGCATGACCTTGGGCGTGAATGACAGCTTATCGGGCAATGGGGGCATTCTGGGCCATTTGACCAACCGCGGCACAGTTCGGCCGGGCGCATCGCCAGGAAAACTAACGATTTCCGGCGATTACACTCAGGAGGCCGAGGGCAACTGCGTCATCGAATTGGCGGGCGTCGATGCGGGCCAGTTTGACGTTCTGTCGGTGATCGGAATTGCCAGTCTCGGCGGAACGTTGACCATCGAACTTAACGGCTATACCCCGCAGCCCGGCGAGCAGTTCACGATCCTGAGTTACGGCTCGTGCCCGAGCGGATTCGATGCGGTGGTCTCTCCGGATGGCACGTTTTTCGATCTGGATTACGGCGCAACCGCGTTGACACTGACCGTCCTGCCCGAGCCGGCGGCCCTGGGCATGCTCAGTCTGGCCGGTCTGTTGCTCGCCCGGCGACGGAGATAGAACAGGGAACGGGCTATTTCTTCAGGGTCTTGAGCTCAAACTGCGGATTGAGCTCAAGCTGGATGTCCTTGAACCGGACTTCGGTCGGGCCGCCGGAGTGGATCTGCAGGCCGATGACCCCCTGCTTGAGCAGCGTGTCATCGTCTACGTCGGCACAGAGATTGCCGTTGATGGCAGTACGGATTCGGCTGCCGACGGCCACGATCTCGTACGTATTCCAGTCATTTTCCTTAACGAAGCGCTCGCCGGATTCCTTGGTGACCAGGCCTTTGCCGTGCTCGTCATAGAGGTGGCCCCACCAGGTCTTGCCGACATCGGCCTGCGGGCCTTTCATCTCCTGGCGGCTGAGGCGGATGGACCGGAACTGGATGCCGCTGTTCTCGGTGTTGGGGATGAGCTTGATTTTCAAGGTCAGGCGGAAGTCCTTCACAGTGCGGGTGGTGCAGAGATAGTCATAGGGGTGGTCAGGTTCTTTGGACTGGCCGACAATCTCGCCGTTTTCGATGCGCCAGTATTTTTCGTTGGCATCCCAGCCGGTGAAATCCTTGCCGTTGAAAATGACGACCTTGCCGTTCGCGTCGGGTCCGAAGAGGGGGATGGGCGCCGGCTTCACGGCAATGTTCGCCGGTGCAGCGCTAATAAGGGTGACCAGTACGAACAGATACGCTGTGTGGCAGAATCGCTTGAGCATGCCGGGCATGATATCCAGGGAGGCTGGAGGTTGCGAGGCACAGAAGAGGGGGAAGCCGGCCGCGCAGTAGAAAGCGGACCCCAAACCGGTGCGGGGTCCGCATTCGTGTTTGCCTTGGGCTCAGAATCGACGGCTATTCCTCATCGTCGAAGTCATCATCGTCGTCGTCGTCGTCATCATCGTCGTAGTCATCATCGTAATCTTCGTCTTCGTCCTCATCCTCTTCCTCATCATCGAAGTCGTCATCCTCGAAGTCGTCGTCGATGTCTTCGTCCTCCTCCTCTTCTTCTTCCTCTTCCTCAAACTCCTGTTCTTCGCCGTCCTCAACCTCCTCTTCCTCAGCGTCATCGTCGCCGGCTGGCTCTTCGTGCTCGGGTTCCTCCTCTTCCCGCTTGCTGCGGCGAGCGTTTTCCGGAAGGGCAAGGTCCTGGAGGACGCCCATGAACCAGGGCGGCGGCGAGGACAGGATCGCCTCGGCGACGCCCAGAGGGGCATCGATCAAACCCAGTTCCGAGACGGCCAGACGAGTGCATTGCAGTTCGGTAGTCATGATGTTCTCGGCGTTTGCGTAATCCCCGCCTCCACGGCGGTTGACTTCTCCAAGCGACTGTGCGGTATAGGGGCGACAAGCGAGGCCGCTGTCAACACCGGGATCGTCGCCAGCCCGGCGCTTTCTGCCCATCAAGTTGCGGCATTGAAGCGACTTTGGGGGATGAGGTCAAGGGCAAAAGCTGCATCAGCGCGAGATGTCATCCAACGCAGGCGTCAAGGACGGTTGTTGCTCGATCCTGGCGCGGCGGAGAAGCAAGGCGTTGCCCAGGACCGTGACGTCGGAAAGCGCCATAGCGCCTGCGGCGATCAGGGGATTGAGCACGCCGAATGCGGCGAGGGGAATCGCCAGAACGTTGTAGATAAAGGCGAAGAAGAGATTCTGGCGGATCTTCCGCATGGTCAGGCGCGACAGGCGAATGGCGGTGGCGACTCCGCTCAGCGATCCAGAGACCAGCACGATGCCGCCGGTTTCCTTGGCGATGTCGGAACCGGAGCCGATGGCGATGCCCAGGTCGGCGGTGGCCAGTGCGGGCGCATCGTTGATGCCGTCGCCGACCATGGCAACGGGCGAGTCGTTCTGCAACTCCCGGACGACGGCGGCCTTCTCGTCAGGTTTGACCTCGGCGCGGACGTCGTCGATGCCGACCTGGGCCGCGATGGCCCTCGCTGTGGCGCGATTATCGCCCGTGAGCAGAACCGTGCGAAGGCGCAGGGCGTGCAGGTCGGCGACGGCGTGGGCCGAATCGGGTTTGATCTGGTCAGCCAGAGCAATTGTCCCGAGAAGCCTTATGGACCCGTTGCGCCGCGCCGCGACATGAACCCATGTGTGGTCCGGACGCAAGGCCCCCCGGTGAGACGCAAGGGCGTCGCCGGGCAGGCCGTGCGTCTGGAGCAGCGTCTCACTGCCCACAAGCAATTCCAGCCCTTCGACGGAGGCGATGACGCCGAAGCCCGCCTGGGCCGAGAAGCCGGTGGTGTTGGGAATGTCGATGTCCCGGGACTCGGCGTGGCGGACGATGGCTCGGGCCAGCGGATGCTCGCTGTACTGCTCTGCGGCGGCGGCGAGCCTGAGAAGCCCGGGTTCGTCAACGCTATCCAGGGGAATGACGACAGCCACGGTGGGCCTGCCCTGAGTGATGGTGCCTGTCTTGTCCAGGACGGCGATGCCGATGTGCTCTGCGTGCTGAAGAGCATCGATGTCGCGGATGAGAATGCCCCGGCGAGCGCCCCGGCCGATGCCGACCATGAGCGTGGCGGGCACCGCCAGCCCCAGTGCGCACGGACAGGCGATGATCAATACGCTACAGACGGCCTTGGCGATCATGGCCCAGGTGCGAGCGCTGGACCAGTCGTGAAGCGCGCCCCAGGCATACCAGGCGACTCCGGTGATCAACGCGACGCCAAGGACCACCGGCACGAAGATCGCCGATATCCGGTCCGCCAGCCGCTGCACGGGCGGTTTGGTGGATTGGGCCCTCTCGACCAGTTGCACGATCTGGGAAAGTGCGGTTTCCGCCCCGACCTTGGTGACGCGGACGATGAGTCGGCCATTCTGGTTTCCCGTGCCGCCGATCACGGCATCTCCCGGACGCTTGGAAACCGGAAGGGGCTCGCCTGAGATCATGGACTCATCCAGTTCGGATTCTCCCTCGACGACCTGGCCATCCACGGGCACGCGGTCGCCTGGGCGGACAAGGACGCGGTCGCCGCGGACAATTTCCGCCAATGGGACTTCATGGGTGCGGTTATCATCATCGAGGCGATGGGCGACAGCGGGGGCGAGGTGGAGCAGTTCGCGGATGGCCGATCCGGCCCGGTCGCGGGCACGGGCTTCGAGGTAGTGGCCGAAGCTGATGAGGGCGAGCAGGCCGGCAGACTCCATGAAATAGAGGTCGGGGAGGACGGTCCACCAGCCGGCAAGCCTGCCGACGAGCCCGGCCAGGCTGTAGCCATAGGCAACGGTCGAGCCCATGGCGATGAGCGTGTCCATGTTGCTGGTTCCGCGCTTCAGAGCCGACCAGGCACCCTTGTAGAATCCCGAGCCGACGTACAGGATCGCGATGGTGCTGGCTGCGAATGCGAGCCAGTCCATCCAGGCGATCTGGCCGTGGGCATGGGCCTGGCCGGTCAGGTACAGGATCCAGTGGGTCAGCTCGACGGGCAGCCAGAGGATCGCGCCGGCGACGGCCCGGCGCAGCCACGCGCGGGCGTGGGCCTGCTGGCGGGCAATTCGCTGTTCTTCGACGTTGGCCAGGCTGGCGCCGGTGTCTTCGGGCTGTGCGCCGTAGCCGGACTGCTGGATGGCGTTAGCGACCTGCTCAGGGTTGGTCGTGGCCGGATCGAACTGGACCTCAGCGCGGCCGCGTGCCAGGTTCACCTCGCACGCCTGCACGCCGGGGACGCTCCTGATGGCGTGCTCGACGTGGGCGACGCAGCTAGCGCAATTCATGCCCGAAACGGCAATGGCGGCCGACGCCCTGGACTGTGGCAATGCATGCTGCTCGTGCTCCATAAGCATTCGATTATATGCCGCTGCGCACTGTGTCGCGTTGATGGCTGACTGATCCTTGCCCCCGCTATCCTGATTCAAGGTTATTGCCCTTTGAGCCGATGGAGAATGATATGCCCGAATACTCAATCGATCCGTCAGGAGAGAAGTTTCCGCTTCCGCAGAAGGATGATTACGCCGCTGAGATGGCCCGGCTCGAAGAGCTGGCGGCCGCAGCGCGGAACGAAGGCAGGGAAGTGGTGGTGGTAATGGGTGTGGGCTTCGTGGGAGCGGTCATGGCGGCCATTGTCGCCGACACCGCGGACAAGGCCACCGGCAAGCCGAGCAAGTTCGTCATCGGGTGCCAGCGTCCCAGTACGCGCAGCTACTGGAAGATCCCGCTGCTGAACCGCGGGCAGTCGCCTGTGAAGGCCGAGGACCCCGAGGTCGATCCGATGATCGCCCGCTGCGTGCGGGAGAAGAAGACACTCACGGCCACCTACAACTCCGATTGCCTGAAGTTGGCGGATGTCGTGGTGGTTGATGTGCAGTGCGACTACACCAAGCATGACCTGGGCAACATGCGCACCGGCGAGGCGGAAATGGCAGCGCTGGAAGCGACGATGAAAACGATCGGCGAGAAAGTGCCCGCCGATTGCCTGGTGCTGATCGAGACGACGGTGGCGCCGGGAACCACGGAGTTCGTGGCTTACCCCATTATGAAGAAGGCGTTCGTGGCCAGGGGGATCGATGCCCCACCCGTGCTGGCACACAGCTTCGAGCGCGTGATGCCGGGGCGGCATTACGTGTCGTCGATTCGAGACTTCTGGCGGGTGTGCGCCGGCTGCAACGAACGGGCACGGCAGCGGGTGGTCAAGTTCCTCACGGAGGTTCTGAACACAGAGAAGTTCCCGTTGACGGTCATGGACCGCCCCATCGAGAGCGAGACGTGCAAGATCGTCGAGAACAGCTATCGCGCGACGATCCTGGCCTTCCTGAACGAGTGGAGCATCTTCGCCGAGCGCAATGGCGTGGACCTGATCAAGGTGATCAACGCCATCAAGGTCCGGCCGACGCACTCGAACATGATCTTCCCCGGCCCGGGCGTCGGTGGTTACTGCCTGCCGAAAGACGGCGGACTGGGCTACTGGGCCTACAAGCACATCCTGGGCTTCGAGGACCAGGACAGCGTCTTCAAGATCACGCCCACGGCGATCGACATCAACGACACACGCGGGCTGCACGCGGCCGAGCTGGTGCGTGATGCGCTGCGGAACATGGGCAAGTACATCGCGGGATCGAAGGTGCTGCTGTGCGGCGCCAGCTACCGGGAGGATGTGGGCGACACGCGTTACAGCGGCAGCGAATTGGTCGTGCGCAAGCTCACCGAGATGAGTGCGGAGGTCAGTGTTCACGACCCGTACGTGGAGCATTGGTACGAGCTGGAATCCCAGGACACCTATCCGGCCCCCGGCCACTCCTGGGCGAGGTTCTTCCGCAACCAGGAAGACCTGGAGAAGCTGCGCGTGCAGAAGGACCTGTCGGCCGCGATGAAGGGTATCGACGCGGTGGTCCTGGCCGTGCGACACGCGCCGTACAAGCTGCTGAGCCCGGACGATGTGACAAAATGGACGGGCGGTCCCGTTGCCGTCGTGGACTGCTTCGGCGTGCTGAGCGATGAGCAGATACGGCGCTATTTCGAACTTGGCTGCGAAGTCAAGGCGCTCGGTCGCGGGCACATCCAGCGCATCAAGGAAGAGGTACGGTCAAAGAAGAAATAGCGGGCTTCATCGCCCAGACATTCATCCCGCCGGCGCAAGCCTGGCGCGCCAGGCGCTGCCGGTGGGGGTGTCCTTGACCTCGACGCCCAGGGCGGTGAGTTGGTTACGCAAATCATCGCTGCGGGGCCAATCCTTGGCGGCCCGAGCGGCCGCGCGGTCGGCCATGAGCGATTCGACCTGCTGCACCTTCTCCGCAGGCAGCGGCCGAAGGGGGGCGAAGGCCACATCCAGAACCTGATCGATCTGCCGCAGCGCGGCCAGAGCGCTGGCGGCCTGGGCGGGTGGCAGCTTCTTCTGTTTGGATAGCGGGGCGGCCCATGTGAACACCGCGCCGAGGGCGGCGGAGATGTTCAGGTCGTCATCCATCGCCCGGGCAAATTCATCGAGCATCCTGACATCAGCCTGGGCCGGCTGGGCCGGCTGATCGGCACTGGCGGCCAGCTTCTCGGCCAGGTCGCGCAGCGTGATGACCGCGCTGGCGGCCTCGTGCAGGCCCTGGATGGTGAAGTTCATGGGCTCGCGATAGCGGGTGTTGATGAGGGCGAAACGGATCGCCAGGGGGTCGTAGCCCTTGTCGATCAGGTCGCGGATGGTGAAGAAGTTGCCTTTGCTCTTGCTCATCTTCTCGCCGTTGACCATGAGATGGCGGGTGTGCATCCAGAATCGGGAGAAGCACTGGTCGGTAGCGCCTTCGCTCTGGGCGATCTCGCATTCGTGGTGGGGGAAGATGTTGTCTTCGCCGCCGGTGTGAATGTCGAGCGACTGGCCGAGGATGTCCATGGCCATCGCCGAACATTCGATGTGCCAGCCGGGATATCCTTCGCCCCATGGGCTCGGCCATCGCATCAAATGGGTCGGATCGGGCTTCCACAGGAAGAAATCGGCCGGGTGCTTCTTGGCCGCCCGCTCGTTCACCCGGCCGCCCGCGCCATGGGCGAGGCGCTCAAGCGAATTGCCCGAGAGTCGCCCGTAGCTTGGAAAGCTGTAAACGTCATAGTAAACCACACCATCTTGTCCGACATAGGCGTGGCCCTTCCGGATCAGGTCCTGCACCAACGCGATGAACTGGTCAATGTGCCGCGTCGGACGGGGCATGATCCGCTCCCGTTGGTCAGGCGCGGCCGTGTCGTAATCCTGGGCGACCTTCACCCGAAGTACGCGGGCATCATCCAGAAAGGCGTCGATAAAGAACTGGGCGACCTGGAATGGATCATCGGGATTCTCGACCAGCGCAACGCCTGCCTTCTTGCTTTCCTTCATTCGGCGGGAGGCGACGGCCATCTTGTCCTCACCCGATTGGTCGGCGGCGGCGTCATCGGTCATGTGTCCCACATCCGTCATGTTCATGACGTGCCGCACTGTGGCCCCGCGGAATTCGAGATATCGGCGCAGCACGTCCGCAAAGAGAAACGCGCGGAAGTTGCCGATGTGGGCATAGTCGTAAACCGTCGGCCCGCAAGTGTACATGCGCACGAGGGCTCCGCGAAGCGGGTCGGAGGCATCTGGCCCGGGCTGAAGCGGAACAAAATCCGCGTAATCGTGCAGCAGCGTGTTGTAGAACCTGGTCGGCATGGTGGTTATCGCGAATCCTCTGGCTATTTGCGGTACGACTTGGGCATACGTCGAACTTGGACTCTAATATAGTAACGCACCTGACAACGGTTGACGAGACGACGAAGGAGAAGACGATGTCGAAACAGTGGGCTGCAGGAGAGATTCTGGACCTGGCCAAGGCGTTTCAGCCGATGTGCGTGCTGGGGGCTGCGGCGGAGTTGGATATCTTCGCCCGGCTGGCCGGGTCGGCCTTCACCTCGGAAGATGCGGCTGCGAAGTTGAATGCCGATCATCGCGGGATGCAGATTCTGCTGGATGCGCTGGCTTCGATGCAGCTCTTGGACAAGACGGCGGGGCGATACCGCGTGCCGGAATCCGTGCACCGCCTCCTGACGATTCAGCGGCCGGGTAGCGTGCTGGGGATGATCCTGCATCAGATGAACTGCCTGCGCCGATGGGATTCCCTGGCGTGGGTCGTCAAGAGTGGCAGACCGGCCGAGCGGCGACCGAGCATTCGAGGCGCGGACGCGGATTACGCGGCCTTTATTGAAGCGATGGATAACATCTCTGGCCCGGTGGCGGCCGGGCTGGTGGCGAAGCTCGATCCACTGGAATTCAGACAGGTGCTGGATGTGGGCGGCGCGTCGGGCACATGGACGATTGCGCTGCTGAATCACAACCCCGACGCCTCCGCGACGATCTTCGACCTGCCACACGTGCTGCCGCAGGCGAAGCCCCGCCTTGAGGCGGCCGGTGTGGCCGAACGCGTGAAGCTCGTCGGCGGCGATTTCTATACCGACGAACTGCCCGCCGGTGCGGACCTGGCCTGGGTCAGCGCGATTGTGCACCAGAACTCGCGACAGCAGAACCGCGCGCTGTTCACGCGTGTCGGACGCGCGCTGACTGCCGGCGGGCGGGTGCTGATTCGCGACATTGTCATGGAGGAATCGCGCATTGAGCCGCCCGGCGGCGCGATGTTCGCCGTGAACATGCTGGCCGCGACTGAGGCGGGCGGTACATTCACCCTGAGCGAACTCGAGGAGGACCTGGCATCCGCCGGGTTTGTCCAGGTGACGCTGCTGAACCGTGACCGATGGATGAACTCGGTCGTTTCCGCCCGGAAAGCCTGACAACTCGATATCTCGGACCTGAGCGCTGCCCTCACCTGCTTTGCAGTGAATGGTTTTGTCGCCATTGGCTACATTGGCGGAGCCGGGCGGACTGCCGGAGATTCGGAGAACGCCATCCGCCAAGCCCCCATGGATGGAAGAAGACGCTGTTCGAGGCGTTCCGGCACGCGGCCTGCCGCTCTGGCAGGAGGGCCTCAATCAAGAACGGTCTGGCAGAGCGACGGTCGTGAGTCATGTGCCCATGAGGAATCAGGTCAACCGCTTCTACTTGAAGCTGATCGTGAACAGAATCATGTCTGGCCGGGGCACGCCAGCCTTGTTTGTTCTGGGTTCAATCCACCACTTGTAGATCGCCAACATGACCGGCAGGTCGATCTCCTGGCTGCCGCTGGAGTGAATCACTTTCACATCCGTTACTTTGCCCGTTTCATCCACGTGGATGGCCAGTTTCACCGACGGGTTGACCAGCGACATGACATCCAGTTCCCCCTTCAAGGTCAGCCTTGGCCGCACCGTCTTGAATTTCCGCCCCAGCCGCACATCCATCTTGCCCGCCTTCATCCGGGCGCTGCCGACGGTGGTGAAGGCGTCCACTTCCGAATCAGTCTCCGGGGCGGGATCGGCAGGTTGATTCGGGCGGCCGGGCGGGCCTGGAGGCCAGGGCCGGCACAGGCTATGGCCTGCTGACCGGGCTCGGGCACGGGCTTGCGCCCCTGCGGCCTGCCCTGGTGCCCCTGACGACCCCGGCAGAGGCCGTGCGCGGGCTCAAGGGCGTG
>CAZMXI010000001.1:308-33212 GCA_964570205.1 uncultured Tepidisphaeraceae bacterium | reverse complement strand
CCGCGCTGATTGCGGCAGCGGTCGCGGCGTTCTCGGGTGGCGTCGTGCTCGGCCGAGCTGCTGGCGATGGCACTTCGGCCGGGCGGCTGCTGGCGAAAGCCACTCGAGTTGGCCGGCTGGCGGGCTGGGACTGTCCGGTCGGCTTCTGTGTGGCGGATGCAATCGGCATTGGGTTCGTTGTATTGGCGCGGACCACCGCCGCTGGCGGCGGGGGGGCTGCTGTGGTCGGCTGAGCGGGCGGAGGCGGAATACGGGTCGCCTGCTGCTGCGTTTTCGCGCCGGCACGCGCGGTTTTCGCAGGGGGCCCCGCCTGCGCGGCGTGGACACCAGCACTGCCGCCGGTTCCCTCCGGCGCCAGCGACTTCGAAGGTTCATTGGGATACCGCCGTGCGGGTCCGTTTGGGTCACGGCTGATCCAAGGCTGGTCATGCATAGACTGCCTGCCCTCGACCGGCTGTTCGCCGGACGAAGCGTGGGTGGCGGTGCCTCTGCCAGCGGCATCGCCCATGCGGAACCAGCGTTTGATCAACTCATCGTTGAGCGCAATCTGCGGCTTGGGTGTCTCAGGTTTCGGTGGCATGGGCGGCTTTGACGGCTCGACTTGCTCCGGTTGAAATCGAGGAATTGGCCGCACCACGAACATCGACGGCGGTCTTGGCCGCCACAGGGGCTCAACATGTTTAAGCCAGCGGTCTTTCTGTGCGCAGTGGTCCCAGGTCATGCCCAGCGCAAATGCGAGGTGGAGCAGAACCGCTCCACACAGTCCGGTCAGGCTGGATACATCCCTGTTGCGCATCGCTATGCCGTCCCTCGGTCCTGCGAGGACGGGCGGCCGGAGCATTCTACTCCATGGCCGGGTTGGCCGCCTGCCCGCTCGGCGCCGGTGGCTGCGCGACGGCGTGAGACTTCAGGTAATTGATGGCATCAGTAGCACCGCGGGCAATGTGCCACAGCCGCTCGGTTCCCTCACGGATAAACCGTTGTTCCAAACCCTGTTGCATCATCTGAAGCATCGGCCCGTAGAAGTCGTTGACATTCATGAGCACGATGGGTTTGCAGTGGCAGCCAAGGCTCCGGCCAACGAGAATCTCAAATATCTCTTCCCATGTGCCAATACCGCCAGGACATGCGATGAACGCATCGCCGCGCTGCTCCATGATCGCTTTGCGCTGGCGCAGGTCCGGCGTTACAATCAACTCGTCGCAGTGGATGTCGGCAAGTCCTTTGTCAACCAGAATTTGCGGGGTCACGCCGATCACCTTGGCACCGCCGTCGCGAGCCCCATCGGCCAGGGCGGCCATGCAACCTATATGGTTGCCTCCGTAAACCAGCTTCCATCCAGTCTGCGCGATTGCCTGCCCAAGTTCTGACGCCGCCTGGAGATATGTACGATCGACCTTACGGCTGGACGAGCAGTACACAGTTACGGCGTGAATCTCTGACATTTCCGTATGGTAAAGACGCCCTGCGCCGCTGCAAAGCAGCGCGGGGCGAACATGGTTGAAAGGCGATGAGAATCTGGATCAAACGACCTTGTATTTGCCGGGAATCGGCACCGGATAGATGCCCTTTTCGTCCGGCTTCACCGGCGGCTCCATATCCCACGCGCACGCCTCGGGCCTGACCGGGAACGACCAGTCGCTCTTGAGGGCCTGCTCCCACTTGACCTCCTGCCCGCTGTAACAGGACATCTGCCCCATGATGCCGATGAGGGTGCTGCTGGCCATGTGGTACCCGCTGTTGATGGGTGTGTCCGCCCGGATGGCCTTGAAGAAGTTGACGTGCTCGAGCAGGTACGGATTCCCGCCCGGTCCGGTGTAACGCCACTTGTTCTCGCCGTCGATGCGGTAGTTCTGCGGATACGCGGTGCCCTTGCTGCCCATGATGATGCTGGAGGATTCGTTGTAGCAATTAGGCGTCGTCCTGCACAGGGCATACATCCGCACGCCATTGGCGTAGTGGTATACGACCGAATGGTGGTCGAACACATCGCCGTAGATGTAGGGCTGGTCGAACGTGCTGGATCGGCCGGCCAGCCCGTGGCACCGCGTTGGGGCGACTTCCTTCATCGCCCAGGTGGCGGTGTCAAGGTTGTGGACGAGCGACTGAGTGACATCGTCGCCGCACAGCCAGCCGAATCGGTACTGATTGCTGTACTGGTAGTGCAGTTCGGAAAGGCCCGGAGCGCGAAAGAGCGTGCCGTAGGGCGGGCGGATGAAGTTCTCCTCGATGGCGACGATCTCGCCGATCGCCCCGTCGAGAATGCGCTTGATGCACTCCTGCAGGCCGGGATCCCACCGGCGGTGCAGGCCCGACAGCACGCTGAGCTTCTTCGCCTTTGCCAGTTCGCAGGCCTCCCTGACGACGCGAATGCCCGGGGGATCGATGCCGTGCGGCTTCTCTACGAAGACGTGCTTGCCCGCCTCGACGGCGGCCTTGAGGTACATCGGGTGGAACTTGGCGGCGCAGGCGATCAGGACGACGTCGACTTGCTCGATGACCTTCTTGTAGCCGTCCAACCCGGTGTAGCGGCGATCATCCGGAACATCCACTTGGTTCGACTTCTGGCCCTTGAGGCTTTTGCGCTTCTCATCGACGCGGTTCATGAACAGATCGCACATCGCGACCAGCTTCGTGCCCGGGTCGGCGTTCATTGCATCCATTGCCGCGCCGGAGCACCGCCCGCCGCAGCCCACCATGCCGATCTTGAGGGTGTCGTTGCCGGCCGCGTGCGCGGTGCGGCCTATTGATGACGCCGCTGTTGCTGCTGCCGCCGATGCCTTGAGAAACCCTCGCCGGGTGTGCCTGCTGGACATGTCTCGCTCCTTGATCGAAATGGAATCACGAACGACCCTGTTTGTACCAGCCAAGCGGGCGGCCCGCCAGCGTGCAGGGTAGAATCCAGCGTATGATCGAGGCAGCGCGAATACTGCAACTGAACGATCGCCCGATCGAAGATGGCAGGTATGTCCTGTACTGGATGCAGGCATCGCAGCGTGCGCGATGGAACCACGCCCTGGAATATGCCATTCAGCAGGCCAATGTGCTCGATCTGCCGGCGGCGGTGGCGTTCGGGTTAACGAGTTCATACCCGGAGGCCAACCTGCGGCACTACGCGTTCATGCTGGAGGGGTTGCGCGACGTGGCCGACGACCTGAAGCGGCGGGGCATCGAGTTCATCGTCCGACTGGGCAATCCGCCGGAGGTGGCGGTCGACCTGTCGCGGCATGCCGCTATGGTCGTGTGCGACCGGGGATACCTCAGGCACCAGAAGCGATGGCGCGACCACGTGGCTGATATGGCCAGATGCCGGGTGATGCAGGTCGAGACGGATGTGGTCGTCCCGACGGACGAGGTCTCAGACAAGCAGGAGTTCGCCGCGCGGACCATCCGGCCTAGAATCCACAGGCTCCTCGCCGAATATCTGCATGCCTTGCGCGCAACGCCTGTGCGGCGAAATGCAAAGCACCGGGCGGAAAGCGATGTCGATCCGAGGCAAACTGAGATCGTGCTTGCGGACATGGATATGGACCGTTCGGTATCTCGCTCGGTGGTCTTCCGGGGCGGCAGCAAGGCTGCGGCCAAGTCGCTCCGGCACTTCATCGCGAACAACCTTGCCGGGTATGCGCAGCAGCGTGCCGAGCCATCGATCCAGGCAACTTCGCGGCTGAGCCCATATCTGCACTTCGGCCATATCTCGCCGCTGGAGATCGCGCTCGGGGTCAGCGCTGCCGAGGCCCCGGGGGCCGATCGGGATGCATTTCTGGAAGAACTGATCGTCCGCCGCGAACTGGCCATCAACTTCGTGCACCACAATCCCGACTACGACCGTTACGACGGGCTTCCGTCATGGGCCCGGGCAACGCTCCAGTTGCACGCCAGAGACCCCAGGCGACACCGCTATTCCCGGCAGCAACTTGAGGCGTCGCGGACTCACGATGTCTACTGGAACGCCGCTCAGAGGGAGATGGTACTGACCGGCTTCATGCACAACTCGATGCGGATGTACTGGGGCAAGAAGATCCTGGAATGGAAGCAGACGCCGCGCGAGGCTTTCGACGACACGCTCTATCTGAACAACAGGTACTTTCTTTGCGGGCGCGACCCGGCATCGTACGCCAATGTGGGCTGGATTTGCGGCCTGCATGATCGCCCATGGACGCGGCGGTCGATCTTCGGGACGATTCGCTACATGAACGCGGCCGGTTTGGAACGCAAGTTCGATATGGCGGCCTATGTGGATTGGGTCAGGGGGCTGGAAGCTTCACAGTCCTGAGGCCGCGGGCAAAGGCCGCGAGTTCCGCCATGGATTGAACGTGGTGGACGGCGGTGGGCAGCGTCAAGTCGCCGGCGGCCCGGCCGCCGATGACCAGGGGAATGTTCAGGTTGCCCAATTCGCCCGCCAGGGCGTCAATGTCGCGAACCAGGCTGGCTTTGTCCTCGACAGCGCTGATCGACAGCCAGACCAGGGCAGGGTGGTGCTCCCGCGCGGCGGATGACAACAGGGCGACCGGCGTATTGGCGCTGTAGTTCATATCACGGAATCCTGCGTCTGCCAGCACCATGGCCGCCATCAGGGATGGCACGATGTACGGGTCCGCATCCGGCGCTCCGCCCACCGCAACGGGGGCATCGACCCCAGGCGCAGGCAGCAGTTGCCGCAGTTCGGCGAGCAGGCGCACGCAGATGTCGGTCCCGCGGTGCTCCGTGAGAATGCCCCGCTCATCGTGGCGCCACAACTCGCCAAGCTGATGCATGGCATAGCGGATCGGTCCATCGCAAATGGCGGGAACCCCGGTCCCGCTGAGATACAGCGAGACAACCTGGCTTCGCGCCTGGGCCTCATGGCCGCTGACGAGGGCCTCAAAGAGATGCTGGCCGGGGTTCTCCTGGGCGGCGGGGCCGGGCAGGTCAGGCAGACCCAGCAGATCCGGCCGGGCCAGTGGCAGCCTGGAATCGCGCACGAAACGGACGGCCTCCGCAATGGGAATGCGGCGGTGGCCACCAACCGTGCGCGATGTCTTGATGACACCGGTGTTGGTCCACCGCCGCATCGATGACTCGCTGACGCCCAACGCGTCGGCCAGTTCCTTGTTCGTGACAAATGCTTTCATGGTCGTTTTGGCTGCTTTGAATGAATCATATTCCTTCCATACCTCTATCGTCCACAAATCGTTCGGCATAAATGCATATGAAACATCTATTTGGGGAAAATCGCAGGAAATAGGATGATTTTAGTTTGACTTTTATTGTCATCGGTGTAGAGTAATGGCAGATTTGACTGATTTGAATGTTTTGAACTTTTTACAGGAGAGCTTCCATGAAAGCCATTGATGTGATTGCGGCGGTGTTGGTGATCGTCGGAGCCGTGAACTGGGGCCTGTTTGGCCTGGCTCGGCTGGACCTGGTGGCGGCGCTGTTTGGCAACACGATCGTCGCCTCCATCGTGTACACGCTGGTCGGGATCGCCGGGGCGTACCAGATCGTGCAATGGAGCGCCATGCAGAGGCGATGGACGCATCGGATCGCGTGAGGTGTAACAAACGAGTTGGTTCCTGAAGAGCGGACACTTTTTGAACAAGAAGGAGAGCATCATGTTCCGTAAGTCTAATTGGATTGTCGCGGCGGCTTTGGCAGTGGGCTCGGTGGGTGCTGTTTCTTACCTGGCGTCACCATCCACGGCCCTGGCTGATTGCAGCCCAAACCATGCGACGGCGACAGAGAAGAAGGACATCGTGCAGACCGCAGTTAGCGCTGGCAGCTTCAAGACTCTGGCGGCGGCCCTGAAGGCGGCCGGACTGGTCGAGACGCTCCAGGGCAAGGGCCCGTTCACCGTCTTCGCTCCGACGGACGAGGCTTTCGCTAAGCTGCCCGAGGGCACAGTACAGGAGCTGCTCAAGCCGGAGAACAAGGCGAAGCTGACGGCGATCCTGACGTATCACGTGGTGCCCGGCAAGGCGATGGCCGCGGACGTGGCCGGCCTGCCTTCGGCGAAGACCGTCAATGGCAAGTCGCTGCCGCTGAAGGCCAAGGACGGCAAGGTGCACGTCGGCGGCTCGACGGTGACCAAGGCCGACATTGAGACATCCAACGGAGTGATCCACGTGATTGACACCGTCCTGATCCCGTAGGCTGCCCCGACGAACCTTGCAGCCAACGGCGTCGGATCGGCGTGCCTGCCAACCCCCACCGGCAGCGCGTCACCGACGCCGATTTTCTGCGCGCACGGTCAGGCGTCGCCCGGGTCGGGGGTCTTCATGAGTTCGCGGAGGAAGACGGTGGCGAATGCGCCGGCGGGGAGGGTGAAGGCGACGGTGATGTGTGGGCCGTGGTCATCGACGCCAGCGGTGAGGTCGAGATCCTGGGGCTTGACTCGCAATGGCCGCCGGGCTCCTTTGACCTTGAGTCGACCCTCAACGCGAAGATCCGCGGGCTCGAACTCGTAGGCGGCGAAGACCTCCTGTTCGATGATGAGGGGCTGGCCCTCGGGCATGGTCATCCGGTAACCCAGCAGCGGGCCGGTCGGGCTGATCTCAAAGGCTTGGCAGCGAGATTGCTCCGTATCGGCATCCTCAACGCGGAAAACAGCGCCGTTGTCTTCCTTCATGGCCAGGTCGCCGGGGTAAACCTGGTCGATGGTCTGGATGCGGCGGGCAAGGACCGCGTTAAACAGCGCGGATTGCAGAGCGGAAACCCAGAGGCGTCGGAGCTTCTCGTCGATGGCCTTGACGGCGGCGATCGGCTTGCCGGTCCTGATGAAGCGATGGAGGATTCGCCGCTCCATGCCGCAGTGACGCGGATAGAGCTTCATGGCGAGCTCGAAATCGCCACGCTCAAAGGCTTTGCGGGCGCCGAGGGACTGGGCGTCATCGACTTCGGGGCTGGGCGACCCGAGAAGCAGATTGAGCACGGCCTGGTCATTGCCGCGGATGAGGGCAGCGCCAAGGAGATGGTTGGTGCCGCGCCGGCCGAACCGCTGTTCGCCGAAGTAGTTGGGCACGCCGCGGCGGGCGAGCAGATCGACGATGGGCCGAATGCGCACCACATCAGTCGGATTAACGCCGCGGATGCGGATGGCGAAGCGGTTGGCCTTGAGATGGCCGAGCCGGAGCTTGTTACCGTGTCGGATGGCCCAGAGGATCTTGATGCCGGGCAGTTGCAGGGCCATGACCGCCTGCTCGTCGGCGCCGTGGATGGACAGAATCTGCCGGGTGACGGCTTGGGCATCCTTCATGCCGGCGAAACCGATGTCGCGGGAGGAGATGCCCAGGGCGGAGGCAACGCGGTTGATGGCGTCGAAGGTGGTTTGGCCGGCCTTCTCGATCTCGCAGTAGACGTGTTCGCCCTGGCCGGAAGGCTCGTAGAGAGGGATTTCCTGGACGAAGAAATCATCGTCGCGCTGCTTGATGGAGCCGCCGATGCCCGGGGTGTCGGTAAGGTAGGGCAGAGTCATTGGGGATATGGTAGCTGACGGGGTGAGGAGGTGACAGGGCGACAAGGTGACCTTGCGGATCATCGGGCGTTCCAAGCGGCCGGGCCGCGGGGCTATAGTTGGAGCATGGAGACGACAACATTCGGACGGACAGGGCTGAAGGTCTCGCGGATCGGGTTCGGGGCTGCGGAGGTTGGCTTCCTGCAAACCGAGCGGGAGAAGGTGGCGCGCATTCTCGGCTGGCTGCTGGACAATGGCGTCAACTTCATCGACACGGCGGCCAACTACCTGGGTTCAGAAGAGCTGATCGGGCAGACGATCGCTGACCGGCGGGGTAAGTATGTGCTGTTGTCCAAGTGCGGGACGAAACTGCCGGACTTGGAGGGCGAGGCGTGGTCGCGCGAACTGGTGGCCAGGGCGGTAGACCGGTCGCTGCGGCGGCTGAAGACGGACCACCTGGATGTGATGCTGTTGCACTCGTGCGATCTGGCGACATTGAAGAAAGGTGATGCCCTGCGGGCGCTGCTGGATGCGCAGAAGGCTGGAAAGGTGCGGTTCGTGGGGTATTCGGGCGACAATGAGGCCGCCGCATGGGCGGCGGCGAGGCCGGAAGTCCAGGTGCTGGAGACATCGGTGAGCATCTGCGACCAGGCGAACATTTCGCTGGCGCTGCCGGTGGCGAGCCTGAACAACGCGGGTGTGATTGCCAAGCGACCGATCGCCAACGCGGCTTGGCGTGCCCAGAGCGAACAGCCGGGGTTCTATGGCGACTATGCGAGGGACTACCACGATCGGCTGAGGGCGATGAAGCTTGTGCCGGCGGACCTGGGCTTTGCGGGCGATGCCCACAAGTCATGGCCAGAGCTTGCGTTGCGTTTTACGCTGAGTCAGCCGGTGCACACGCTGGTCGTCGGGACGACCAAGCCTGAGAATGCGAAGCGGAACCTGGAGGCCGTTGCGAAGGGGCCTCTGACCGAAGATGTCCTGCACCGGATTCATGGTGCTTTTCGGCAGGCGGAAATGGCGTCGGGGATGTGGTGGGAGGGACAGACGTAGACGGGGGCTCGTGGATAACAAGCGGTGAGAAGATCAGAGAGAACGGGAAGATGCAGAAAGCGCAGTTTGGCGGGTGTGCTGCGTCAAGGGAGGATTCGGATGCGCCGGCCTTCCAGCCTTAGCTTACCGTTCTGGAAGAGGCGGATTGCCTGGGGGTAGGCGAGTTTTTCCTGCTCGAAGACGCGGGCGGCGAGGGAATCGGGGGTGTCATTCTCCATGACGGGGCAGGTTCGCTGGACGATGATGGGGCCGTTGTCGTACTTGTCATCGACGAAATGGACGGTGCAGCCGGAGACCTTGCAGCCGTGGGCAATGACGGCCTCGTGGACATGATGGCCGAACATGCCCTTGCCGCCGAAGGGGCCGGGCAGCAGGGCGGGGTGGATGTTCATCACTCGGCCGCGGTAGCGATCGGGGACGGAGAGCAGGCTGAGCCAGCCGGCGAGGCAGATGAGGTCGGCGGCGGCGTCATTGCACAACGAGAAGATCTGGTGGCTGAAGGCCTCAACCGAATCGAACTGCCTGCGCTCGACGACGAAATTGGGGATGCGCGCTTCGGCAGCGCGGCCGAGAGCCCCGACGCCGGGGCGCGAGGCGATGACCACTGAAACGCGGGCATCGAGCGAGCCGGCGGCGATCTGGTCGATGATGTTCTGGAGCGTGGTGCCTCCGCCGGAGGCGAGGACGGCGAGGTTGATGGGGGTCATGTTCATCAGCTTTGCATCGCGCGGAGGGCCTGGGCGTCGCGGTGGGAGAGGTCGGGGTACTGGGGGTCGCCGCCGACGTCGGGCCGGCGCTTCCAGCTTCGGGCGCAGGCCTGGTAGGCATCGCGGCGGTCGATCACTTCGACCGTCGACGCTGAGCCCGCCGGGGCGTCGGCGAAACTCCGGCAACCAGCGCCGATCAGGTCCTCCAGATCCGGCCCATAAGCCTCCAGCCGCCGGCGCAGACCGGGATCGGCAATGTGGAAGACCACCTCCAGATCCAGCGGTTTGATTTGCTTGGGGAACTTACGCAGAAGCACATCGACCTGGAGCATGGCCTGGTCGCGCAGCTCCATCAGCAGCTTCCATTCTTCCCGTTGCTGCTCGAGAACAGGCTGCCCCGAAGGCTTGGGCAGCAGCGCGAGGTGGACGCTGGGCAGGCCGGCGTCTTCGGCGGGCTTGTGCTGGATGTGCTCCCAGGTCTCATCAGCCGTGAAGACGAGCATGGGGGCCAGGAGCTTGGTCAAGGCGATGGCCATGTGATACATCACGGTCTGGCATCGGCGGCGGAGTGGAGCGGCGGGGGCCTCGCAGTAGAGGCGATCCTTCATGGCCGCCGCATACAACGCGCTGATCTGCACTGCGCACAGATCGTGCAGCAGGCGGAAGGCGCGGTGGAGCTGATAGTTCTCATACGCTGCCGTGACCTGAGCGACGGTGTTGTCCAGTTCCGCCATGGCCCATCCATCCAGGCTGTTCTGCGGCACCGCCTGCGAGTCGGTCTCGGGGTTGAAATCGTACAGGTTCGACAGCAGATATCGCAGCGTATTGCGGATCTTGCGATATTTGTCGCCGAACTCCTTGATGACCTGGGGGCTGGTGGGGATGTCGTTCTGGTAATCGACGGAGCAGCACCAGAGGCGCAGGAGGTCAGCGCCGTGGCGGTCGATTTCCTGGGTGGCGGTGACGTATTCCTTGTCGCTCTTGCTGACCTTGGTGCCGTCGGGCTTGACCACGAAGCCATGCGTGAGGACCTGCTTGTAGGGGGGCTGGCCGGTGACGCCCAGCGACGGCAGCAACGAAAGCTGGAACCAGCCGCGGTGCTGGTCGGAGCCTTCGAGGTACATCTCGCAGGGGCAATTCAGGCCGGGGCGGGCGCGGAGGACGGCGTGCCAGCTCGAACCGGACTCGAACCAGACATCGAATATGTCCTGCTCCTTGCGGAGCTGGTCCTTGGGGAACCTGGGGCCGGGGTCGAAGTCGCCAAGCAGTTCAGCGGGCGTCTGGGTAAACCAGGCGTTGGAGCCCTTTTCGGCGAACCGTTTGGCGATCGCGCGGACGGAATCGCCGGAAAGCAGGGGCTCGCCCCGCTCGTTGTAGAAGACGGGGATGGGCAGACCCCAGGAGCGTTGGCGGGAGATGCACCAGTCGGGGCGGGATTGAAGCATGCCGCCAATGCGGGCAGCGCCCCACTCGGGGATGAACTGGACATCCTTCTCGATGGCGTGCAGGGCACGCTGACGGAGAGACCGGCCCCCTGCTTCGCCCTGCAGGTGAAACTGTTGATCGACCGACACAAACCACTGCTCGGTGGCGCGGAGGATGACGGGTTTCTTGCTACGCCAGTCGTGGGGGTAGCTGTGGCGGATGGTGACCTGGTCGAAAAGCAGGCCGGTTTCGCGGAGCTTGGCGGTGATGACCGGATTGGCTTCCCAGACGGTCATGCCGCGGATCCACTCGGGGGCAGTGTCGTCGAAGCGGCCGTTGTGCAGCACGGGGCAGTAGACGGGCAGGCCATTGCTGATGCCGGTGGCGTAGTCATCCTCGCCGTGGCCGGGGGCGGTGTGAACGAGGCCAGTGCCGTCGGTCGTGGTGACGTAGAGCGCTGGGAGGATTCGGCCGGTGCGGTCGATGAAGGGGTGGCGGTAGTCGGTGGTTGGGTCGACCAGTTCGCGGCCGGTGACGTTGACGAGGGATTCGCCCAGTTCGACATCTTTTCGGCCGTTGAAGACCGTCTTGACGAGCTCTTCGGCGACCACGCCGATGCGCGACCGGCCGTTGCGGCGATATCGGACGAAGGCATAGCGGAATTCGGGGTGGACGGCGATGGCCAGGTTGGCCGGGAGCGTCCAGGGGGTTGTCGTCCAGACGAGGTAGAAGACATCTTCGGGCGCATCGATGGCGAAGGTCTTCTTCAGGCTGGCGGAACTGGCGGCGGGAAACTCGATGAAGATGCTGGGATCGTCGACATCCTTGTACTCAAGCTCGGCGTCGGCCAGCGCCGTCTGATTCTGGACGGACCAGGGGACGGGCTTGAGCTTCTTATAGACCAGGCCGGCGTCAACGAAGAGGGCGAAGACATCGAGGGTGCTGGCTTCGTATTCCGGGGCCATGGTCAGGTAGGGGTGTGCCCAGTCGCCAAGGATGCCCAGCCGCTGGAACTGCTCGGACTGGATGGCGGCATATTTCGCGGCGTAGTCGAAGCACATCTGGCGAACCTGGGCTACAGGCATCTCGCGAAACCTGGGCCCGAGCTGTTCCTGGATCTTGTGCTCGATGGGCAGACCGTGGCAGTCCCAGCCCGGGATATAGGGCGAGCGGAAGCCCTGCATGGAGCGGAAGCGGATGATGACATCCTTGAGGGTCTTGTTGATGAGGTGGCCGATGTGGATGTCGCCATTGGCGAAAGGCGGGCCATCGTGCAGGAGCCACTGGGGGCTGCCAGCGCGCGCATCCATCAGCTTCTGGTAGAGGTCCATCTCCCGCCACCGGGCCAGACGGGCGGGCTCGTTCTGGACGAGCTTGGCCTCCATGGGGAAGGCGGTCTGGGGCAGGTTCAGCGTCTGCTTGTAGCTTTTCTTGTTGGGGTCTGGGGTGCTCATATTGGCTGCACTGGTCTGAATGGGCTAAAGCCTGGAACAAAAAACCCTGAAGCCGTCGCTCCAGGGGTCATGGTTCCTTCGCGGAAGAGAATCCCTAAACGCGACGGTCGCGTCCACTCAAAATGTCGATGGTAATAGGGACGGTACGGCACAAGCTCATGGCATACCTACGGTCAAAGTGAGGGGAGTCTATATCGAAGGAACCGGGCAGTCAATTGAGCGGCAAAGACGCCTCGGTCTTGTGCGCGGCGGTCTAATCGATCGCCACCCGGACAAAGGTGATCTTGGCGTAGTCGTCCCGCTCGTAAAGGCAGCCGACAGTGGCATCCGGGAGGATGGCGAGGCAGGAATAGGCCGAGGGGCCCGCATAGATCAGCTTCGCAAATGGCCAGGTCCGGCCTTCGTCCGGGCTTATGCGAAGCGTCATCCTCTCCCGCTTCCGCTGACTGGCGGGATTGGAGAAGAGCAGCCGGGGCTTCGTCGAAGCGTTCCCGGGAAAGCGCACGAGGCTGGCTTGGCAGATGGGCTCGACGAGCGTCGGGTCATCGGTCAGGGCCGACCAACTCTGGCCCCCATCCTTGCTGATGGAGACCGCGCGGCAATGCCGGTCGCGGTAGGCCCGCATGTTCAGCATGACCGAGCCATCGGCCCGTTCGACGACCTGGCACTCGTTGACTCGGGGGCCGACGATGCCGCCCAGCTTCCACGACTTGCCATGATCATTGCTGTAGATCACGTGCGAGTGAGAATAGGGAGCCTTGAGCACCTGGTGGTCGCAGGGGATGAGCAGGCGGCCACTTCGCAACTGGATTCCCACGCCCGGTCCGGTGGCGTACCATGTCCAGTCGGGGAGCTTGGTGGCGGCGGTGATGTCGGCCGGCCCGGCCCAGGTCAGCCCATCATCGTTGCTGGAAGTCATCAGGACAGTGCGGGTGCCCTTGGACCGGCCGGCGATGATGTCGCGTTCCCTGTCCTGCCCGAGGTTTCGGGTCAGCGCCAGCCAGATCGTGCCGGTGTCGCAGTCGACGACGGGGCAGGGGTTGCCGATCGTATTGGGAGGGTCGGAGGCGACGACTTGAAGTGCCGACCAGGTGTGGCCCTGGTCCGTCGATCGCTTGAGGACAAGGTCGATATGGCCGGTGTCGGATCGGCTGCTCTTGCGGCCCTCGGCGAACGCCAGCAGCGTGCCCTTCGGCGTGACCAGCAGCGAGGGAATGCGGTAGGTGTGATAGCCATCCTGACCGGAGATGTAGATATCGGCGGGCGGCGCGAGGGGCTCGGCCGGGATGGTCGTCGGGTGGGCGGCGGTGGCGGACGCGCAGAGAAGTGCCAGGGCGATGAGGGGTAGGAGCGGCGAGATCATGGGATGATGGTACCCGACGGCCGTACCGGTGGTCCAACGGGATGAAAGGCTGCCGAGACGCTTCTCAAGCCGCCTGGCGGCGGATGGTCATGTCGAAGTTGCGCACCATGGACTTGTACATGCTCCAGACAATCAGGCCGTAACAGACGGTGGCAGCCCAGCCGAAGAAGAAGATGAGCAGGCGGGCATCGGCGACGAGGCGAGCGCGTTCGGCGAAGGCTGAGTCGACGATATCGGCCGGACTGATCAACATCGCCATCAGGGTAAAGGGGCTGAAGCAGCCGACGGCCATGCCAGGCTCGGAGAGGTTTCCCGACGAGGTTGCGCTCATGCCGCACATCCAGAGCCCGCCGAAGGCGCCGGCGACGATGCCGACGCTGCTCATGACGGCCATGACGGTGCGCTTGCATCGCAGCGACATCTGCATGCCGAGGATGGCGGCGAAGGCGGCCACCATGACCAGCGTGCCGGGGAGGATGAGCAGCGCCTCAGGGTATATGGTGGTGGGGGCGCGTCCGGTGAGGGGGTCTTCGCGGAAATAGTCGCCGATGATGAAGATGGCCACGCTGAGCAGCGGCACGGCCACCAGGGGCAGGACGAAGGCCACGAGCCCGCGCAGCTTGCCCCAGATGTAGTAGTGGCTGGTGATCGGGGTGGCCAAAAGCAGGTCGAGCGTGCCATCCTCCTTTTCTCGGGTGACGGTGGATGCGGCGGTCTGGGTCAGGATGAGGAGGATCACGGCCAGCTCGACCATGATGGCCCCGAGCAGGAACTGCCGCGTGAGGTCGGCGGGCAGGAGCGTTTCGGGCGGCCGGATGGTCATTGAGACGATGGTTCGGGGGTCGCGGGGGTCGAAGCGCAGGGAGTCGGCGTCGATGACGAGATTGGCGCGGAGCATTTCCGGGCCGACGGGCGAGCCGTTGACGTCGGTGTGGGTCTTGAGCGTGATGAGGGTGGCGGGCGTAACGAAGCCCTCGTTGGGGCGGATAACATAGGGGCGGGTATCGCCGTGGTTGACGATGGTGACGGTCCCGCTGGCGGGGTTATAGGCCAGGCCGATGTAGCAGGGGGCGTCTTTGGCGGTCGACGACATGACCAGCAGGACGACGGCGGCGGCCACGCCCAGGACCATGAAGCCATAGCGGAGCAGGACAGCGCGGGTCGCGGAGGCCTTGGTCTTGGCCTCGCGCCAGGCGATGGGATTGGCCCAGACATGGCGCGGGCGGCGGCTTCGGTCGCCGCTGACGATGCGAAGCCCGGTGAGCAGCCGGGTCCGCAGGGTGCTGCTGGACTGCGCCAGCCGGCGCAGGAGGAGGATCGAAGGGGCGACCAGCACGAAGCTGAAGGAGAACATGAAGGCGATGTAGAACGTCTGGGGGCTGCTGAGATACCAGGTGAGGGGCCAGCCGTGCTGCTGGACGAGCCCCAGGGGCGGCGGGCGGTACCCGGCCTCGCCGAAGATCACCCGCAGCGCCAGGAACGGGTGGATGCCGGCGAGCCAACTGATGTGGGCGGTGGGCTTGCCGGTGGAGCTGAATTCCCATTGGTATTGGAAGTACCCGAGGTTCTCGATGACGACAGGAACGGCCAGGTACAGCAGGATGAACATGTAGAAGCTGAAGATCGTGCGGCGGGTGCCGACCTTGAAGACGGCGATGGCCATCGCGAGCGCGCCGGTCATGAACGCAGTGGCGCAGGCGATGAGGAACGACATGGCGATATTGCCGATGGAAACGCCGCCGAATATCTGGGTGATCGAGAAGATGGGGATTCCGCTGATCAGCAGTGCGATGACGAAGAAGAGCCGCGAGAGGAGCGATCCTAGGACGATCTGGCCGTTGGTGAGGGGCGTTGACAGCAGGATGTCGTAGGTCTGACTGTCCTTCTCCTGGGTGATGGCGCTGGCCGTGAAGACGGGGGCGAGCAGGGCGACGAGGATGAGCTGGACGTAGCTCATCCACCAGAAGATGCGTGCGGACTGCTGCGAGAGTGCGGTGAGGTTGGCGCTGGCGAGGTCGCCCGCGGAAGACAGGAGCAGGAAGACGACCAGGAAGACAAGCGCGCCCAGGTAGGCGCAGCGGAAAAGCAGGTCTCGTTTGCGCTTGCCCCCGGTGTGGAGGACCCGCAGCAGGATCGGGTTCGCCGGAATCAGTCGCCAGAGGTAGTTGCCGATGCCGAGCATAGGAGTTCTTTATTGCACCAGTCCCTTGGTCAGCCGCATGAAGGCGGTTTCGAGGTTCACTTCCTCCTCGCGGAGCAGGGTCAGGCGGTAGCCGGCGCTGATCAACCGCTGGGGGACGAAGCTGTAGTCATTGACGCCATCCTTGAGCAAGACCTGCATATGGCCGTTGCGGGGCTCGACGTGCTCGATGTTCGGGTCCTGCGAGAGCAGGGCGGCGGCCTGCTCGGCCTGCGCCGCCACGCCAACGTGGAGCACCGTGCCTGTCCTGGCCTTGCGGAGGATGTCGTTGACCGGGCCGGAGTAGATCAGCTCGCCGGTCTCGATGATGCCAATCTTGTTGCACAGGTCGGCCAGCTCCGGCAGGATGTGCGAGCTGATCAGGATGGTCTTGCCCAGGCGGCGCAGCTCCTTGAGCAGCTCGCGCATCTCGATGCGGGCGCGAGGGTCGAGATTGCCGGCCGGCTCGTCCAGCAGCAGGACCCTGGGATCGTGCAGGAGCACCCGGGCGATCGACAGTCTCTGCTTCATGCCGCGGGAAAGTCCGTCAACCAGGGCGTCCCGCTTGTAGGCCAGGTCGGTCAGTTCCAGCACATCGTTGACGACCTTGGTGCGGGCGACGCCGTTGATGCTGTAGGCGGCGGCGAAGAATTCGCAGTATTCCTGGACCACCATGTCTTCGTAGGCGCCGAAATAGTCAGGCACGTAGCCGATGAGGGGGCGGATCATCCGCGACTGGTAGCCGACCACGTAATCGCAGATGCGCGCTTCGCCCCACGTGGGCTGAAGGAGGGTGGCGAGGACCTTGATGGTGGTGGACTTGCCGGCGCCGTTGGGGCCGATGTAGCCGAAGCAGTCGCCCTCCTCGATTTCGAGGTTGAGGTTCGACAGCGCCACCAGGGTGCCGTATCGCTTCGTGAGGTTGACGGTCTTGATAACGGTTGCCATAAGTCGCTCAGCGGGAGGTCGAGGCCTCGGTTCGCGAGGCTGGATTGTCATTTGGGTCCGGCTCAGCGACGCTCGGCCGTGTCGCCGAGCCGCTGCGCCGCATCGGCACGATGAACTGGTAGTAGACCGTGCCCCTGCTGTGAGGCTGAACGCTCTCGCCGTCCACCCGCAGGGGAATGGGCAGGGCCGCGTCGTTGTCCGCTCTCGCGACGATTAACAAGTGTCCGCAACTGATGGCATGAGACGCATCCAGGTGCCGGCCGGCCCTGCGCAGCAGCTCGTATCGTTCATTCCGTGAGTTGCCCGGGTCTGGATCGATGGACGGGGCCAGTCGGTCGAAAACGCTCAGGAGCAGGGCGGCGCGATCGGTGTCGCCCAAGGCGCTCTCGCCCCAATTCCCACGGAGGCTGTCCGCCCAGCGGATGTTGATCCAGGCGAGATTGAGCGGCCCCCTCATGCCGGATGTCGACGGCAGACGGTCGTCAACCGGGGGCAAGCTCGCCAGTTCGGCCAGATCCAGATCGGCACCTTTGCGCCAGGCGCCGCCGCCGGCCTCCTGCAAGTGAAACATGACATCGTCCTTGAAGGAGGGATGGCGATAGACGAGATAGACGGATCGCAAGTCCGTGCCACTGCCGTTGATCAGCGTGCCGCTCAATGCGTTGTCATGGAGCTCGGCTGCGCCGGCAATGCCGCCGTTGTACTGTCCAACCCAGCGCGCCTGGAACCGTTTGGATGTGCTGCGATAAGGGACACGGATGGCCGGCGGCTCATCGGCGGTGCGTTCACGCACCGGCACCTCGTATTCTGTAGCGAGGCATGCCGTGATGGCGCTGGCGTTCTCCTGCTGGAAGGCTTCATGCATGGGATAAGGCGTCAGGTAGCTCAGGCTCTTCGGCGAGGCGCCGGTCAGTTCGATGGGCAGCGAGGCATCATCCCTTGGCACGTAGAGGCCGAACTGGCTGTGGATGATGGTCTGGTCGCCTGCCATGACGCGGACAAAGCTGACGTGCCGCACCTCAGGCGGTCCGCGAAGGATGAGCTTCACCAGGCCGGCCGTGACGCCTGTCGCGCCCAGAGAGCACACGGCGAACGCAATCCAGCTATGGTGCGACCGCTTGCGCGCCAGGAGGAAGAAGTAGCTGCCCGGACCGGCGATCGCCCAGTACACGATGAAGAAGAGCAGGACCAGAGCGACATAGGCGAAGCCTCGCTTGCCATGCTCCATTTCGCGGAGCAGGGTCTGGCTGAGTTCCACCGAGTAGGCTCCCTGCTTGTCCTGGGCGAAGTTCCTGTAGCGTTCCCGCTGATTCGGGAATGCCTTGAGCGATGCCTCGGCAAGCGACTGATTCGGCCAGTCGAAACAGCGATCCCAGATGGTCGCCCAGCCGATGTGGCGAAGCGGCGCCTGTGAGATCACCTGCGGACTGCCCAGGTCCTGGGCGACCCACGCCACCATGCCGTGGCCGACCATCCAGCGTGCGAGATAGGGCGAGTCGGGCCTGCTTGCGCTCCACAGGTCCACCATGGCGCCGGCTCTTGTTGTTGCGCGCGCGATCGGTGTGCTTCGCTGTTGCAGGTCGGCCCAGGGATCGGGATAGGAATCGTCCGGGGCCCGCCAAGCCTGGTCGATCGCCCCGGCCTGCCGCTGCGATCTCTCGTAGTCAGGGATTCCCGCCAGCCTGCGAAGGCTCTTGGCGTCGACTTCCTCATCCATGCTTTCGAGCGTCACCGGCAGCAGTGGGGCAAGGCCGCTGGCCTTTGTCTTCTGCCAGTCGGGGCTCTGGCAGACCACCAGCCGGCCACCTTCACGGACGTAGTCCTGAAGGGCCGCGGAGGTGTCGTCGTCAAGTTGCGTCGGGTCGGCGTTCAGCCAGATAATGCCGTCCACCGCCTGATACGCCAGGGCATTGCCCGGCAGATCGTTCACAGACATGCGAATGAACGCGATATCTTCGGTGAGGCCGTAGGCACCAACGTGTTGATCGAGAATCGGCATTGCGCCCGATGCCACCACCACCAGCACCAGCCGCTGCCCGCGCGCGCGGTCATCAAGGTTGCGCCCGGCCAGCAGTGTTGTGCTGGGCGGAATGGGGATCTGGACGAACTGCCGGAGGCTGTTTCCATGACACAGGAATACCGGCAGGAGGTTGGTCAGTTCCTGGCTCGTCTGCGCTTCATCGACGCGAGGCTGTGGCAGGAAGCAGGCCCAGTAGCGTTCCTGTGTGGCCGGGCGGCCTTCGACATTCGGATTCAGGGCAATGGGCCGGGTATAGGAAACGCGGTCACGGTCCATATCCTCCTGGATGACCTGAAGCTTGTAGTTGCCGGGAAGTCCGACCCGCGAACGAAGCTTGAGCCGCATGGGCACCCAGCAGTTCGGGCGGTAATAACCGGAAAACCCGATGCTCTCGACCTCTCCCTCGGCCTGTGCCAGTGCGTGGGTCGAGACCAACAGAACAAGCAGCCCCGCCAGCGGAAGACGCATGACTGAGGAATGTACGTTGACCCTGTCGAGCAGTCAATCAAGGATGGGCCGGCTCCTGCGGTCATCAACGAGGCAATCAGCACTACCCACACAGAATCACGAGAAGGCCAATGATGACGAGAGATTGGAGGATGACGAACGTGGCGATGAGAGGCAGGCAACTCTGTCGGGCGGGCTCGATCCTCACATGGCTCTGTCGCCACTGGTGCTGGACCGTTGCGATGATGAGGTTGGCCTCGAATCGACCGATGCCGCGATTTTCGGCATGTTGCAGCAGCCTTCTTCGCACCGAGTAGCGCAGGGTCCCGTCATTCAGTCGGGCAGCGACGAGACCGGCGAACGCGGTGGCGGGGCGTTCGTCGCAATCTGGCAGAAGCGGAATCCGCCTGGCATCCATTTCACAGGACAAGAGCCTGAGGGATTGTTGCAGAAATGCGGGATTGTCCCCATGCAGGTAACGCAGCCGTCTTGCTCGACGGCAGTATTCGTCGTCGTGGCCGGGTTGCCTGGATGTAGGCGAGACCGATCGCATGGCGTTGCCTGAGTCGAGTCTACTCCCTGGCGGGAACCGGGGGAGCACCCGATTTCTGGTGGTGATGACCTCGGCATACGATGTGCTGAGGATTCTGCCGAGCGTAGCGTTTATGACGGCGGAAGACCATCTACAATAGTGATGGGGATGACCCATGGGCTTCCCGGCCGCGGGATGGAGCGACATGAAGAGATGGCTTAAGTGGCTGTTGCTGGGTGTGGCGGCGCTGCTGGTGGGCCTGATGATCCTGGCCGCCTTCGGATACCGCAGTCTCCACCAGTCGCCCGAGTTCTATCGGACGTTCGCGTGGGATTCAGGAACCCCCATTTTGAGCCAGCGAGTGCTCGACCAGGTGTTCCAGGCCCGGTCGATGGCTCAGGCATCCCACTACCGGGAGGTGCGCGAGGCGCGCGGTACAGCTCGTCCGACGACCGCGATGGCGCCGCCGGCGGCTGAATTCGTCACGTTGAACGTCACTGAGGAGGAACTGAACGCCTTTCTGTTGCACAACAGTGCCGCGTTCCAGGATTTTCGGTCGTTGGCCGAGCGGTATGTCTCGGGAATGGGTTTCTTTCTGCGAGATCATCGGCTGATCGCGGCGGCGCGGATCTCGGATCTGAACTGCGTGGTCAGTTTCCATTTCGAGCCGAGCATTGATGACCGGGGGCGGCTTCGTCTGAAACTGACGAAGGTGCTGGGGGGCCGGCTGCCTTTGCCACAGTTCCTCCTGGCCGGCCAGCTTGACCTCCTGCGGCAGAAACTGGGCTCTCACATGCCGCAATGGCAGACGGCCGCTCGGATCGGACCCACCGGCGCGAGCAACATGTCGGCGATGAAGGTATCCGTCACCAGGCTGGTGCTTGATTCGCTGGAGAACCAGCCCACAGACGCCGTGTTGTTCATGCCTGTCGATGAGAAGCTGGGCGACAGGGGCAACAGCGTCCCGTTGCGCATCACAAGCATCGACATCGGCGATCAATGCCTGTCGATGACTCTTCGGCCGATGACTCGGGCCGAGCGCCAGGAGTTGCTCGCCAGGCTTGTTCAGCCTGAAGGGCGGGGACACCCGTAAATCAGTCTTCAATTCGGAAAAGGCGAACGTCGTAACCCCCGAATGCGTCCTGCCACTGGCCATCGGCCATATCGATGGTTCGGTTTTCGTCGATCACACGCACTGTGCCGCGGCCAGTCCTGCCGGGGAGATGGAACGTCCCGGTGGTTGATCCCTCACGCATGGCCACGGCCAAGATGTAGGTTGCCCGTTCATGCCGCCTGGCCATGATGGCTATGGGGACTTCCTTCGACGCGCTTCTGACCGTCGCGCCTTCGACGGCGGCGTGGCTGTTGATCACCGGGGCGAGTTCGCGGACCTGGCGGTTGATCTGCCCAACCGCAGTGGCCATTTCCTTGTCCGCCAGGAGGCCGGCCTCAATGAAGGTTGGCTTGAACTGATGCGAGAAGTAGATCAGACCCCTGGCACCGTGGATGATCGCCATCCAGACTTCGGCCTTCACCTGGTGTGGCGTGGGCTTGACCTTTTCGTTGCCGATGCGCGTGCATTCGATGCACGACCAGACGGGCTTGCGGCCCTCGGTCCATCGACGCAGGCGCTCGACGCCCTTGGGCACGTACCAGAGATTGCCGGCGATCTCCTTCCTGTCGTGAACCGCTGGGTAGATGTCAAACGACACGATATCGCAGCCCTGGACATACTTGGGGTAGTCCTCGGGCTTGTTGCTGCGCACTCCCCGGCCGTACCAGCCATCCCAGGCGACGCCCTGGCCGAGGTTGAGCAGCACCGGCCGGGTCGGATCGGCTTTGCGGATTCTCTGGTAGTCCTCGACGATCTTCTCAGGCAGGATGGGCGGCCCCCATCCCTTGCCGCCGGGCAGGGCCTGCGCATTGTCGGGCTCGTCGCCATGCATCCACCCGACGATGATCTTGCGGTCCTGGTTCTCGAGGGCGAAGGAATTCTGGTCGCAGATGACTGGGATGCCGGCCTTCTCCAGTTCGACAAGCTGCTGCTCGTTCGGACCCTGCCACAAGCCGACATACAGGTTGATTCCGATCTGCTTGTACCGAACCGCATTCCTCGGCGCCTGAAGCCAGACCGCGATCGGGAAATTGTCCGCCGATGCCGGGAGGCCACGGGCAAATGCATCCTGACCTGTTGTTTCGCCGGCCGATGCTGAAGGCAGGGCCGCCGTCAGGGTCGTGGTGATCAGTACGATCCCGACAACAGAGCCTAAACGGCGAGAGGCGAGTACCGCGATGCTCATGGATGATCCTCCATTGAAACAGACAAAGCACGGTCAGTCACGTTGAATCGGATTGTCGGCGAGTCGCCGTGCCCGGGGGGCGGGGGAAGTTGTCCAGTCGCGATGGCAGCGGTAAAACAGTGGGTATTGAGGTCCAGTCTACGTGGGTCGTGACAGGAGCGAGCGCCATGTCATTCAGAGCGTCTATCTTGGCCCTTGTGCCAGCGATGGCGGTGGTGGCGGTGTCTGCGCCGTCAGGTGCGGCCGACGGCGGAATTGAATGGCAGCGCGTGTCCAGCGCCACGGATGACCTGCCGACGCCAGGTGCCGCGAACATGCAGACCGGGGCTGTTGTGGGCGACTTCGACGGCGATGGGATCAACGATTTCATCATCAGTTGCCGTGGCAAGGCTCCGGCCTTGATCTGGTATCGCCGCACGAACAAGGGGTGGGACCGCTTTGTGATCGAGAAGCAACTCTTGCCGATTGAGGCAGGCGGGGCGGTGCACGATATCGACGGCGACGGCGACCGGGACATCGTCTTCGGCGGCGACTATCAGGGCAGCGATGTCTGGTGGTGGGAGAATCCCGCGCCCGCCTTCGATATAACCACGTCGTGGCGGCGGCGATTGGTCAAGTCGGGCGGCAAGACGCAGCATCACGACCAGGTCTTTGGCGACCTGCTGGGCACGGGCAAGCCGCAACTGGCGTTCTGGAATCAGAATGCCAAAACGATCTTCCTGGCGGAAATCCCGGCGGATGTGCGAAACGTCAAGAGCTGGCCGCTTACGGCCATCTATACCGGCTCTGGTGGCGAGGAAGGTCGCGACACGTTCAAATACCCGGAGGGCATCTCGGCCTTTGATGTGGATGCCGACGGAAAGCTGGAACTGCTGGCGGGCAATATGATTCTTAAGCACATGGGAGATAAGAAGTTCCGCGCCACGCGGATCGCCGACGTCGGGGGGCTGATTTTCGCTGGGTACTTCAAGGCCGGCAGGTACCCTCAGATCGTGATCTCACCGGGCGACGGGATCGGACCAGTGCGGATTTACGAATGCACCGGTGACCCTGCCAGTAGCAGGGACTGGATCGGCCGCGACCTGATCAGCCGACAGCTCATCCACGGCCACAGCCTGCAACTGGCGGATATCGACCGCGATGGCAATCTTGACATATTCTGTGCGGAAATGGCCAAGTGGCACGAGCGGCAGGCAGAGCCTGATCATGCGGGGGCAACCGCATGGGTGCTCTACGGCGATGGGCGGGGTGGTTTCAGGACGACAGAACTGGTCCGGGGCCACGGCTGGCATGAAGCAAGAGTCGCCGATCTGGATGGCGATGGCGACATGGATATCCTCAACAAACCTTATAACTGGGAGACCCCTCGAGTGGATGTCTGGCTCAATGGCGGGTAGCGGGAATCGCTGAACTGGTAGTTGTGTCGGCCGGCCGAGAGGATAAGCTCGCGTTAGGCAACAAGGTGCAATATGGGAAAGGAGCGGATCATGACGAGGCTGGATCTTGCGTCTGGATGTGCGATGTGCCCGAGCCGCCGGCGGTTTCTCTCCGGGTGCGCGGCTTGTGCGGCGGCTGGGGCGATAGCCGCGCCTCGGTGGTCAAGCGCCGCCGAGCAGAAGCCCAAAGTGCGCATCCGCATCATTCATTCGCTTCATGCCGAGAAGCAGCCCGGGCCTGACTGGCCCAAGGTCGGGTTCGATTTCGGCCCGGTTATGCAGCGCATTCAGGCCGATTTGGCCCGTCTCTGCCCGGGATTTGAGTTTCTCACCTCCATGGCACGAGGCCCGGAGGACGCGGCGAAGATCCTGGAGCAGGACAAGGCGGCGTCGATTGATGGATACCTGGTTTACCAGATGAACTGCTGGAATCGGGTGGTCCAGACGATCGCCACATCCAACAAGCCGGTGCTGTACGCCGATTTCCAGTTTGCGGGCAGCGGCGGATTCCTCGTTTACACGGCGGCGTTCCTCCGCGCCAAGTCGCCGAATGTCGGTTTCGTGGCTTCATCAAAGATCGAGGATATCGCCGCGGCCGTGAAGTGCTTTGAGCTGGTGAAAGATGGCGGCACGCCGGCCGACTTTGTCGCCGCCACCGCCAAGGCGCGCATCGCGGCCACGCCCCGGCCGGGTGATCTTGCATGCAAGCCCGATGACCTGAAGACGCTCTCGACGGATGAGTGCCTCAAACGCATGAAAGAGTCGAAGATCCTGGCCGTCGCGGGGCAGAACTCGGGCCCGGCTGCGCCGGTCATGGGCATTCCCGTTCTGAACATCGCATTCGCCGAAGTGAACGAGGCATGGAAGGCGGCCGACAAGGATGAATCCCGCGCCATCGCCGAGCGATGGCAGAAGACTGCCGCGGTGGTCAAGGATGTGAGCCGCGAGACATTGGAAGTGTCGGCGGCGATGTACCTGGCCCAGAAGGCGGTGATGAAGAGGCACAACGCCACCGCGATCACCATCAATTGCCTCGGCGGGTTTTATGGCGGGCATATTCACGCCTATCCCTGCCTGGGATTCCACGAGTTGTGCAACGAGGGGCTGATCGGCGCGTGCGAGTGCGATGTGCGATCGACGGCGACGATGGTCGCAGTGAATACGCTGACGCAGGGCCGGCCGGGATACATCTCGGACCCCGTCATCGACACGGCGAAACGGCAGATCATCTACGCCCACTGCGTGGCCTCAAACCGGGCGTTCGGCCCGAAGGGCTCGATCAATCCCTTCCATATCCTGACCCATTCTGAAGACCGGCAGGGGGCGTCGGTGCGGTCGATTCTGCCCTTGGGTCACATGACAACGACAGTGGAGATACTGCCCGCGCGCAACGAGATCCTCTTCCATCAGGCCAAGGCGGTCGACAACGACCCCGACGACCGCGCCTGCCGCACCAAGCTGTGCGCTGAGCCCGTGGGCGACCTGGAGAAGCTCTTCACCGAGTGGGACCGCTATGGGTGGCACCGCGTGACGGTGTATGGCGACCTGAAGGAGAGTGTTTTCGCCCTGGCTGAGGCCATGAAGTGGAAGATCGTGCAGGAGGCATAGACGCCGCTCAGGGCGCGAGCCGGCGGATGACCCATCGGCCAGCATCGCAGCGATATTCAAGCCGGTCGTGCAGGCGGCTCTCGCGGCCCTGCCAGAACTCGAATCGCGACGGCGCCAGCCGATAGCCGCCCCAATGGTCTGGCCGCGGAATCGGCGCGGTCGGGTACCTCGCACGAAGCTCCCGCATGCGCTGCTCGATGTATTCCCGTGAAGCGATGGGCTCTGACTGGGGCGAAGCGGCCGATGCCAGTTGAGCGTCGATCGGGCGGGAGTGGAAATAGCGGCCTGACTCCTCGTCGCTGGTCCGGACGACATCGCCTTCCGCGCGCATCTGCCGCTCCAGCTCAGGCCAGTAAAAGACAACCGCCGCGCGCGGATTGGCATCCAGCTCGCGCGCTTTTCGGCTGAGATAGTTCGTGTAGAAGGCCAGCCCGCGCTCGTCGATCTGTTTCAGCAGCACCATGCGCGACGAGGGAATCCCGTCGGGCGTTGCCGTCGCCAGGCACATGGCGTTGGGCTCGTGCACGCGCGCCGCGATGGCCTGGTTCAGCCAGAGGATGGACTGCCGGAACGGACTGGGATCGATATCGCCTTCGCTCAGGCTGCTTTGGCGATATTCGACGCGCAGCCGGGCGAGGTCCGGGCCGGCGCAGTTGCTGTCACTCATGCCATTCAATCGTATTCCCTGTCGAAAGGAAAAGCCCGGAGAGCGGCTCTCCGGGCTCTTTCGGGTTCACACGACAAGCGAAAAGACTTGCTACCGGTTCTGGCCGGCGTTCCTCTTCGCCTGTGCGATCAGGGCATTGGCCCGCTGGGCCTGGTTCTCATTGCCCGCGGCGGCCACTTTCTCCAGCAGAGGCACGAGCTGGTTCAGCACGCCGGCCGGCGTCTGGCGCCGCTGGATCATCCGATCTGCGGAGTTCAGGATCGCCGCGATGGCTTCCTGCTTGGCGCCCTGGTCCTGCGCGTAGGGGAGGATCAGGTTGAGCGATTCAATTGTGTTGATCGCGGCGAGGTCGGCGATCAGCAGGCGCTTTTCTTCGTTGCGCTGAACGAGCGGCGCGGCCTCCTTGCACATGGCCAGGCGCTGCTCCGCGGGTATGTCGCCGCGGTTGGCCATGCGAAGATAACTGTTCAGTGCAAGGATCTTGTCGTTCTCGTTGGTTGAATTCCTCGCCAGGAAGAGCAGGTCCGGGGCGGCATCGGTTGTCTTCCAGGTAGACAGCGCGCGAATGGCGGTAATACGCACTTGCCGGTCGGTGTCGGCGCCGACCGCAGCCCCGCGGACGGCCTTTAGGGCCTCAGCGCCGCCGACGGCGCCCAGGACGCGGATAATCGCGCTCTGCTGGGCAGCGCCGGCCTGCGGCAGGGCGGCGACCAGCCTCTGGACGCTTGCCTCGGGCTTCTCGGCCCGCACGCACACCGCGCCCACCGCCTGCTCGGCAGCGCCCACTTCGTCGGCCTTGGCCTTGAGAAGCAGATCGAGCAGCGTGGGCAGGTCGGAACTGTCGGCCAGTTCGCCCAGCCGGCGCATCGCGGCGGATCGCACGTTGGCGTCGCTGTCGGCCGCCGCCTTGAGCAGGGCGGGCATGGCCGATTTCATTCGCCGCCGCGCCGCCAGCTCGATGCCGCCGATGCGCTTGGCGTTGTCGGCGCTGGCCAGCATGCTGGCAACGATATCGTCGGCCTGCCTGCCGGGAATGCTGGCGAAGGCCTGCGTGGCGAGCGACGCAACCTGGGCGTCGGGGCTGGCCATCAACTGGACCAGACCGGCAATCGCGGGCGAGCCGCCGATCTCGGCGACGGCGCGAAGGGCGGCTGCCTGGACTTCTTTGGACGGCGCCTTCACCATTGCGAACAGGGCCGGCAGGGCGGCCGGATCCCCGCGTTTTCCCATGGCCAGCGTGATCAGCACCTGGCCGTCGGCGCTTGCCTGGGTTGCCGCCTCGGCCAGAGCCGCGGTCACCTCGGCGCCGGACATCTCGATCGTGGTGTGCACGGCCGCTTGGAACAGCGGGTATTGCTTGCTTGCGAGGTACTCTTTGAGCAAGGGCAAACCATTCTTGCCGCGTGCGAGTATCGCCCCGCGGATCGCGCCCGTGCGCACCTGGTGATGGGCGTCCATGGCGCGAAGGCGGTCATAGACTGCCACCGCTTCGGCAGGCTCCTTGGCCGTCATCGCTTCCGCGCAGCGCAGCAGGCCTTCGCAGAAGTAGAGCTGGCTGCCGGCCGGCGCGGTCGGCAGCGCGCTGGCGATCGCCTTGCCAGCATCGACCGTGCCGATCTTCCCCAGTGCCCGCGCCGCGGCTTCGGCGACGACCGGGTCGGGATCGGCAAGGAACTTCGCCAGCACCGGCACGGCCCCGGCATCCTTGCGGACGCCGATGCTGCCAATCACGCCGACGAGGGGCTTGCCCTTGACGTTGCCCAGCGCAGCTCGAAACGCTTCATCCACGGAAGGATCGGGAATTGGCTCGAGCGCATAGCGGGCCATGTGATTCAGCTCTTCGCTGGGCAGCAGCGCCGCGATGGCCGGAACGGCCTCCTTGGGCGCTACCACGGCAAGTTGCCTCAGGGCATCGGCCTTGGCCTCCCGAGATGCATCGGACTTCAGCACAGCGATGAGCTGGTTGAGATTCTTCTTGGCGGCCTGGAAATCCTGTCCGAATGAGCGCGATGCGGCCGCGAGCATCGCGAAGCACAACAGGGCGGCAATCGTATATCGCTTTGACATGATGTTCTCTCTTATCACCGGAGGTTTGGGCTAGTATATCCAGGGTTCGCGCATCGCGCGAGAACGCAGGCGGTTCGCCTCGTCATCGTTGATGAACTCTTCCTTCCACGGGTCAAACTTCATGTCGCGCTTCAGCCACATGCAGATGTTCGCCGCGTGCACGGTCGCCATCGACCGGTGCATGACAACCGGGTTGGCCACCGTCTGCCGGCGCGACTTCACGCAGTCGAAGAAGTCCCGTACGTGGTTCAGGGAGCGCTGGGTGCGTTCCTGGTAATCGGCGATGATCTTCTTGAATTCGGCCAGCATCGAGGGATTCGACACGTCGGGCTTGGAATACCCATCGGCAGCGCCGCACCAACCTTCCTCACCCTCAAAACGCTCACCACAGGACCCGTGCCAGTATTGATCGCCGCGATGAAGCGTCAGTTCCGTGCCGTTGGCGAACTTGCAGACCATGCCGTCGCCGGTTTCGTTCTTCACATACTGATACTCCACCGGCGATGTGTCGAGCATGTCCAGCCCCGCCTGGGCCTGTGCGAACGTGTGGGCTCCCCATTCGCCGATGCAACTCGTGTGGAAGTCGTAATGGCCTCGCCATCCACCTCTCACATAGGCTGAGTTGTAGGGCCGCCAGGGGCAGGGCCCCAACCAGGCATCCCAGTCCACCTCATCCTTCGGCGGCTCGGGCTCCGGGGGCAGCCACTTGGTGTTCATCTGCGCCGCGTCCCACGGGGCGATGTGCGCCCTGGCCCGGTGCACCTTGCCAAGGCGACCGGTTTTCGCCATTTCGATGCAGAAAACGTGGTTGGCCTCGCTGAGACGCTGCACCCCGGTCTGGTATATCCGCCCGTAGCGCCGCGCCGTCTCGACGACGGCCTGGCCTTCGGCCATGCTCATGCACGAGGGCTTCTCGCTGTAGACGTCCTTGCCCGCACGCATGGCCAGGATCGACGCCAGGGCATGCCAGCGGTCGCCGGTGGCGATCAGAAGGCCATCGATGTCCGTCCGCGTCGCCAGGAACTCCCGCATGTCCGAGTACGTCTTGCAGTCGTTCCCGCCGTACTTGTTGTCGATGATCTGCTTGACCCGCTCTCGTTGTTGCCTGCGCGAGTCGCAGACCGCGACAAACTGGATGTCTTTCTCGCCCATCATCCAGCCCAGGTCGCCTGAGCCGCGATTTCCGATGCCAAGGCCACCCATGATGATTCGCTCGCTGGGCGCGACGAATCCGTCGCGCCCCAGAGCCTTGGCCGGCACCACCAGTGGCGCCGCCACGGCCGCCGTCGCCAGCGCCGTGCCCTTGAGAAACTGCCGACGGCTTGGAGTCGGCGACTTCGATTGATCCGATCCAATGGGATGTGATGATTGTTGATTGGACATATACTCATGCTACCGGCCAGAGGGCGAAATGTTAAATTGATCTTTGTCCGTTAGACGGAACACCTGGAGAGAGGCCATGATCATCGGAACACGCATGACACGCCGGGTCGCCACTTGGATGTCGCTACTGCTTCTGAGCGGCGCAACGCCATCGCCAGAAACCAAGGATGGATGGCAGCCTGAGCCCCAGCTTCTGGCCGATCTCGATCGGAGAAAAGTCACTTGGAATCACGATGAGAGAAGAGTGCCGCAATACCGCCTGCCTGATCCGCTGGCGTGCCCCGACGGCTCGCGCGCCACGAGCACGGCGGACTGGGAGCGCAAGTGCCGGCCCACCACGCTGGACTTGTTCCGCCAGCATGTCTATGGCCGTTCGCCGGACAAGCCGGCCGAAATCCGCATCGAGGTGTTGTCGACGGACCAGCGGGCGCTGGATGGACAGGCGACGCTCAAGCGAATCCGGATCATCTCGACGGATGGCGGCAAGTCCTTTGCGTTCGAAGCGGCAATCATGCTTCCGAACGCCCCGAAAGGCCCTATGCCGGCCTTTCTGCTGATCAACAACCGCTCGGTTGCGAGCGCTGATCCCACCCGCAAGGTGAAGGATGAATTCTGGCCCGCCGAGCGCATCATCGCCCGAGGCTACGCGGCCGCGGTCTTCCAAACCAACGATGTGGATCCCGACAAACCCGACGAGGCAGCTCGGGCCAGGGGCGTGCGGGGCGTCTTCGCCGGCCCGGGAAAGCCGGGCGAGGATGCCTGGGCGACGCTCAGCGCCTGGGCGTGGGGCGCCAGCCGCGTCGCCGATTACCTTCAGAGCGATGACCGGATCGATCCGGCGAGGCTGGCCGTCGTCGGCCATTCGCGCGGCGGCAAGACCGCCCTCTGGGCAGCCGCGCAGGACCGGCGATTCGCCATCGCCATCTCCAATGACTCCGGTTGCGGTGGGGCAGCGCTGAGCCGCAGGCGCTACGGTGAGACCGTTGCCGCCATCAACCGGAGCTTCCCTTACTGGTTCTGTGGCAGTTTCAAGAAGTTCAATGGCCGCGAAGATGAACTGCCCATCGACCAGCACCAGCTCATCTCGCTGATCGCCCCTCGGGGCGTGTATGTGGCCAGCGCTGACGCCGATTTCTGGGCAGATCAGCGGGGCGAGTTCCTGTCGCTGGCGCATGCGTCTGCTGTCTATGGGCTGTATGGAAACCCCGCCATCGAACCCGGGGAGATGCCGCCGCTTGAGACGGCCCTTGTGCGTGGCCAAATGGCTTACCACATCCGCAAAGGGGGCCACGGCCTGACGCTCTATGACTGGGAACGATTCATGGACTTCGCGGATCGGCTCGGATGGATGGCCGATTCAGGCGCGGCGAAATGACGTTGATTGTGTTTTCTGCATGGAATTGGGAAGATAACCGCCATGAACACCCACCCATTGATCGCCACTACATCGCGTCGGGGTTTCCTGAGTGCCGCCGGCGCTGTCGCCGCTGCGTCAGCGCTGCCGGCATGGTTCGTGGAGGAATGCCGCGCCCAGGCGCAACAGCCTCCCGCTTCTCGCGCGCCCAGCGAACAGGTGCGCATCGGGCTTGTGGGTTGCGGTGGAATGGGCACCGGCGATGGGCGGAATGCCGCCCGCTTTGGCAAGATCGTCGCCGTATGCGATCTGGACGCCGGTCATCTGGCCAATGCCCGCAGGACTTTCGAAGGCGCTGAGGGCTATTCCGATTTTCGCAAGCTCATGGATCGCAAGGACATTGATGCCGTCATCTGCGGCACCGTCGATCATTGGCACACACTGGTCTCCATGGCCGCCATGAAATCGGGCAAGGATGTCTATTGCGAGAAACCTCTCACCCTGACCATTGATGAAGGTAAGCGGCTGGTTCAGGTCGAGAAGGAGACCAAGCGCATCCTCCAGACCGGCACGCAGCAACGCAGCAGCATGCGGTTCCGGATGGCCGTGGACCTGATTCGCAATGGCCGCATCGGCAAGGTCCAGCGCGCTGAGGTCTGGCTGCCGGCCGGTCTGCGCGGCGGGCCATTCAAGACGTCTGCTGTCCCCGCGGGTTTTGACTATGACTTCTGGCTGGGCCAGACCCCCAAAGTCGATTATGTCCGCGAACGCACGCACTTCAGCTTCCGCTACTGGTGGGAGTACTCCGGCGGCACGATGACCGACTGGGGTGCGCACCACAACGACATCCTCACCTGGGCGATGGACCTCGACGGCACCGGCCCAACCAGCGTTGAAGGCAAGCAACTGGTCGAGATGATCCCCGGTGGATACACCGCCGCCAGCGAATACGAAGTGACCTATACCTACGCCAACGGCCTGGTTCATGCGTGCAAGAGCACCACCGCCAGCGAGTGGAACGGCGCCACCAAGGACCCCAAAGGCCAACTTCATGGCATCAAGTTCATCGGCACCGACGGCTGGATATGGGTCACCCGCGACAAGATCGATGCCAGCAACAGGGCGATCCTCACCGAGAAGCTCCCCGAGAGCGCGAAACGCGTCTACGTCAGCAACGACCACATGGGCAACTTCATCGAATGCGTCAAGACGCGCAAGCCCACGATCTGTCCGGCCGAGGTTGGCCATCGATCGGCGAGCATCGCCCACCTGGGCGTCATCGCCATCCGCCTGGGCCGAAAGCTCAACTGGGACCCCGTCAAAGAGCAGTTCGTCGGCGATGCCGAGGCCAACACGTACCTGTCCCGCGAGATGCGCAAGCCGTATGACTACAGCATGATTTGAGGATTGTGCTTTCCGGAATGTCGCAGCCCAAGCTATCGCAGGAGTTTGTCAGTGAAGCCATCGAGCCGGCGGCCGCCTCGTTTGAGGCCGACGCAATGGCCCGTGGTGAACCAGGCCTGCCCGGCGAGTTTGCCTGGCGAGGCCGCCAATACCGCGTCGGCCAAGTGTTGCGGAAGTGGAAGACCAGCACCGCGGAACGCGGCGAAATGTATCTTCGTCGGCATTGGTTCGCCATCATCACCGAGTGCGGTCGGCAGATGACCCTCTATTGTGAGCGGCAGGCTCGCTCATCGCGCAAACCGAAGCTCCGATGGTGGCTCTACAGCATCACCGGGACTTTCCCGTAGCCCTCATTGAAACAAAGGCGCCCGCGGGCGTTGGCCCGCGGGTGCCCGCGCTGTCCAATCTTCCTGCGCGTCAGTCCTCTTCCATCGCCAACTTCGACACTCGGTGGTCGATGTACATCATGCGGTTGGGTTTGCCCTCCATCTGCTCGGCCATCGCCACGAAGTCCTCGGCCCATTTCTCTTCTTCAACCTGCTCGCTGATGAACCAGCCCATCATCTGCTGGGTCGCCAGGTCGCCCTCTTTCACCGTCAGGTTGTAGAGGTTGTGGATCGAGGCCGTGTTATTCCGTTCGTTTTCCCTTGCGAACTTCAGGGCATCGATCGCGTTTCCAAACTCCTGCCTGGGTGCGGCCAGCGGGCCGAGGGTCACTACCTCGCTATGGTCCTGGATGTACTCCAGAATCTTGTTGGCGTGTTCGCGTTCCTCCTCGGCCTGTTTCTTAAAGTACTCGGAAAAGCCCTTCAGCAGTTGCTGGTCAAACCAGATCGACAGGGCGGTGTAGTTATAGGAAGCCATCAATTCCTGTTGAATCTGCTTGTTCAAAGCGTCTAAAACCGGTTTCTTCAGCATCTTAGGTTCTCCTTCTGTTTCCTTGACTGTAGGCAATTGTAGGCCGGGACCGGTCCCGTGGCCTCAGGCTTGCCGCAATTCCTGCCGGCATCGGTCCTGGCCGCGCATTGAATGTGTGTAACCTGTTTTATCGGAATACGTTAACGCCACTGTCAGTTGCTGTGCCGAGTGGAGTGAACAGTGCTGCGAAAATCCAGCCCGGCC
>CAZMXI010000001.1:0-298 GCA_964570205.1 uncultured Tepidisphaeraceae bacterium | reverse complement strand
TTTCGCTCCCGGCGCGCATCGCGATAATCAAACTGGCCGGATACGGCCCCGCCAGGGTTGGCGGCATGGTGACCTTATCGGCCGTGTTTCACTTCGTGTGATCGATGACCCAGGGTGTTTTGACAGCGGAGAATCGACGCTGAGGAGTGCCTGATGAAGACGGCAATGGTGATGGTGGCAGGAGTCCTCTGGCTTGCCGTTGTTGCCGGGGGCGCCGAGTTTCACATCTCAATCAACGGCAACGACTCTAATACTGGCACCACGGATGCGCCGCTGCGAACGATCCAGCGGGGCGCGG